>JAUILJ010000852.1 GCA_030433055.1 Polyangia bacterium | reverse complement strand
AGCCTATCCCGTCGCTTATCACGAGCACGCGTCCACGCGGTCCCTTTTGGCGCAACTGGTCGCGCGCGGACTCGAGCGCAGCGTAGAGCGCACCGCTGGCTGACTTCGGGTGCACCAAGTTCTGCTCGACCGCCCCAGCGACGAGCGCTCGATGGGTTCCCGGGAGCGACGGAACGAGGCGCTGATTCCTACGCGCATCCAGCACCATCACACGGTCCTTGGCGCCGAGCTGCTCGAGCGCCGTGTAGACCAACTCCAGCGCGTCCTGGTTGCTGAAGTCGACGACCAAGATCATTTCCACAGGGGTACGCACCTGCTGCTTGAGCTCGGGGAAGGCTCGAACCGGAACCATCACATCGACGCGCAGCAGCAACTCCCCACCCCAGGTCGGGGCGTACACGTCGCTAGTGCGCACGACGAAGCTCACTCCTCGCCCTGCCACGCTGATGGGCTTCGAGCGGCGCGTGAGGACGCCATTGGCCGGTAGCAAGAAGCCAGTGGGTGGCTCCCAGGGCTGAAAGGCGCTGGTGCGCCGCACAGGCTCTGGGCGCTCGGCGCGATCGATGAACTGCACGCCGTTCGCCGTGAGCACCGACGCGCCGCGCTGCCCTCCCTCGGAGAACACGAGCTGCCCATCTTGGCTGAGCACCGGCGCCCCGCACGCTGCCAGTAGCAGCACGCTCGTTAGCAATAGCCCACGCCAGGCCTTGCTCAGCTCGAGGTTGTTCCCACTCACCCGCACCCCACGCGAAAGCGAATGGCGTACCAACCGCGCACTAGTCACTTTCGATCGTTCCCGCTGCCCCCTCACCGGTCGCTCCCCGGCGCGGCCCAGTCGTGAACTGCCGTCCACCACGCCCGCGTGAAGTCTAGTTCACATGAAGCGACCAGGCACGACAGGGAGGCTCGAACTCAGGCCTCCATCGACGGGGATGGCCTGACCGTTGAGGTAACTGCTCGCGTCGGAGGCCAGGAACAGCACTGCCTCTGCGATCTCGTCAGGACGGCCGGCACGGCGCAGCGGGTTCAGCTGCCCGATCTTGTCTTCGTTGCCTCGGGCCCTCGCCATCTCGAACACCATCCGAGTCATGCCTGTCTCGACCAGGCCAGGACACACCGCGTTCACCCGCACTCCAGTGCCCGCCAGCTGCTGCGCCGCGGTCTGCACCAGGTTGATCACCGCTGCTTTGCTTGCGCTGTACGGGATCGGACCGGCTCCGGAGCGCAGGCCAGCCACGCTAGCGGTGCAGACGATGGCGCCGCCGCCTTGTTTCCGCATGCAAATAGAAGCCTGCTGCAGGCAATGAAAGGTCCCGACGACGTTCACTCGAAGTACGTCGAGCCAATCCTCGGTGCTCAAGTCATCCAGCAGCGCGAGGCTCCCAAGCACGCCAGCGTTGGCGACGCAGACGTCCAGGCCACCGAACGCGTCCAGCGCCCGCTGAAAGCTCAGCTGAACGGCGTGGGCGTCGCTCACGTCACAAGCGCCGCTCAGCTGTGCGTCGCTCTCAAACTCGGCGCGATCCAGCGCCATGACTCGAGCGCCTTCACGCAGCAGCGCGCTCACACACGCCTGACCGATGCCGCTCGCGGCGCCGGTCACGATCACCCGCTTCCCCTCGAAGCGCATGCTCTAGAAGTGTCCGGCCAGGCCGACGGAAGGGCGTCGAGGATCGAACCCCACATCGAAGCGCAGGTGCTTGCTCGGGGTCGCCTTGGCCTCCCCACTCGAGGAACCCGTGAGCAACCAGATCGCCGCCACGCTGATGCCCACGACGCCGATGCCGAGAGTGACCCCCGTCAACATCGAGTAACTTTCCCCACGGCTTTGCGTATCCTCCAGCGTGTCGGGACACACGTCGTTGATACACTCAGCGTCCAAGTCCGAGTTGGCTTGATTGCGTAGGATGTAAAACACCCCGCTCGCCGCGAGGCTCGCCACCCCAAGGCCGCCAATGATCCAGGGCATGGGGCTGCCGCCGGAGCTCGCTACGGCGTCCTTGCTGTCGAAGGCCACTGGTCCAGCCTGGTCAGCGTCGTCATCCTTCGCCGCGTCCTCGTCGTCCTCCGCGATCGGTTGCAGATCCGGAGGCACGTCGAGCATCACCTGATCCTGCTCACCCTCCTTGACCTGCACCGTGCGCTCGAAGCGACGACCGTCAGGCAACGTGACCTTGATTACGTGGGGCCCGGGATCGACATTCACCTCGCGACCGATCTGAGCCTGCCCGAGCTCGACGCCATCGAGGGCGATCTTCGCGGAGTCAGCCCCCTCGCCCCGCTCGATGATCAGGCGAGGGATCCGCTTCTCCAAGGCTTCCCGTGCGGTGCGCACTTCGGTCAAGACGCTCTCCGGAACGCCGTCCGTCGTGCCAGCCTCGTGCTCCGCGAGGCGATAGCCACCCAGCGCCTCGTTCAACCGCCCCAGCTTCTCCTTGCAGCGCGCAATGTGAAAGCGCACCTGAGGAGTCATACGGATACGAGAGACCTTCTCGAACGAAGCCAGAGCGCCCGCCCAGTCGCTGGCAGCCTCTTGCGTCAGGCCCTGACTGTAGAGCGTGCGTGCCTGCTGAATCTCAGCGGGCGACTGAGCCACGGCGTTCGCGCTGCACAGGCTCAACGCACCCAGCACGAGCGCGGAGCCGAGCAAGCGACGACGAGAAGAAACAGCGAGGCGCATAGCGGAAGTTGGAAGCATTGCAGTACGGGAAAGGGAGACGGGAAGCATGCGAAGAGCAGGCTACTACATCGCGGAACAAACGCCCGTGACCAGGGCCACGATTGTCACACAGCAGGTGGGCAAGGTGGGTGCATCGGCGCCAAGCGGTAGCTCCGCGAAAGCGCCGCTGAGACGCGACTTTCCCCAGCACGAGCGACCACGCGGGCACCGGGTACCGGACGCTCACCGACTCATCATTCGGCCAGCTAACCGGCTACCAGCGCAGCGCCCCGCCTCAGCGTGTACGAACGGTCGCTTCGACTCATTGCCATGTGCAATTCGCAGCCGCGCGAGCGCCCAAGAGTCGGAATACGGACGCGCGGCCTCGACCGACGCGAACGCTCCCTAGCCGAACACATCCCGAGCCGAGCGGCGGTCGTCCGTTAACCAGGTCGAAACAGCCAGCTCGCGCTCTCGTTCCGTGTGGATGTAGAGCGCGAGCACGTCAGCCGTCGAACCGCACCCACAGACGCTTACCCAACACCACCTGATCGTCAGTTGCAGCTACAGCCTGCACCCGTCACGCGTTCTTCGGCCCGACCCACCCTCGTTCGCGCGCGGGTGCACGGATCACTCGTGGTCCCCGCGACCTCACAGATGCGGGCCGCGGCTCTGCGCATACCCTCGAGCGCCTGGCAACCGACTTCACACGCGCTGAGTTCATCGCCGTCATCAGTCATGCCCTCGACCGACTCCGCGACCGGCGCCGGCTCATCCCCCGGCCCCGCCGGCTCCGGGCGCTCTTCCGCTGCCTCACCGCCCCCAACATCTCCGCCGCTCGTACCTCCCGGCAGGACCGGAGCCTCGGGCGCGTCCGCTCGGGGTGCGAGCGAGCCGAAGCGCGCCTCCAGCTCGGACTGGTGCTGCTCGAGACGCCGCTCGAGCTCCTGGATATCGTTCGTCGCCGGCTCCGCGGGCATGGGCGCCGCGCCGCCGCATCCGGTCGAGATCAGCGGCCCAAGCAGGCACAATGAAGCCAAAACCAACGTGGCGCTGCTGCCCCTCCTGGTGCCCTTCGGACTCATCGCGTCAGAGGATACACCGGAAGCCCGCGCAGCGTTGGGCAGGAGCGGCTTTCGCGTTGAACGCGTGGACGGATCTGGCA
>JAUILJ010000851.1 GCA_030433055.1 Polyangia bacterium | reverse complement strand
CGGCAGCTCGAAGCCACGTTTCCCGAGGCCGCGGGCGACCACGTGTTCCGACTGGAGGTCTCCAAGGCCTCGACCTATGAGCATGTGACGACGCTGCTCCAGGCAACCACGCGCCGCGGTTGGCCCCAGGCGAAGCTCGTCACCACCGTCGACACCATCGATCTGCAGCTCGCGGAACCGACTGCGACCGCTGCCCTTCCGCACCTGCTGCTGTGGCCGAAGCTGGCCCACGTGGGCGTGCTGGCACCCAAGCGGGATGCTTCCCCTGTGAACGGGCTCACCGAAATCCCATTTCCGTACGGCTTAGACCTGGCGAAGGCGGCGTTCTGCAAGCAGCGATCATGCGAGAGGGTACAAGTCCTCGCGGAACCAACGCTTGCATTCTTCCAGGTGGCGGGGCCGCTGCATTTGCTCGCCCGGGCGCAAGGCGGTGCCGTGCGCGCGCACTTGGTAGCAGGGCCGATGCCACCTCCAGGCACGCCTGCGGTCAAGGTTGCAGAGACCACCCTGGGGGGCCGCCTCCCTCCGGAGACGATTCGCGCAGTCGTGCGCGAGGCATACGACAGGTTTCGCAGCTGCTATCAGGCTGGACTAGCCAAGGACCCGAAGCTCACCGGAAAGGTGGTGGTCCGCTTCGTGATCGGTCGTGATGGGCGAGTCTCGAACGTCAGCCTGGCAAGCGATCTGACTACGCTGCCCGACGGGGACGTCACCACCTGCGTGATGCGGGAATACTTCGATTTGATCTTTCCCGAACCCGAAGGAGGCGTCGTGACCGTGGTCTACCCGATCATGTTCTCCCCCGAGGAGTAGGGGGTGAGACGCTGCGTCGGTCAGCAGGGGCCGCCAGGCGGACCACCGAAGTCTTGCGGATTGACGCAACCAAGGCCAAACGTCGCGTCATAGAAACCGCAAGTACGATCCGCACGGCAACAGCCTTGGATCTGCTGACCATAGATGAACGTGTCGGGGCACGAATCCGTAACCTGGCCAGCCTGGTTGCTCTCCACGCAGCCGACGCCGCCCAGCACGTTGCTCAGGTCCAGGCCGCACTTCCCACTCGACGCACAGCAGCCTTGGATGTAGCCGCCCTGAGCGTCGGGGCACTGCGAAGAATCACACGTGCCGCTCGAGCCGCCTTGAGCGCCCGAGCCGCCCTGAGCGCCCGAGCCGCCCTGAGCGCCCGAGCCGCCCTGAGCGCCCGAGCCGCCCTGAGCGCCCGAGCCGCCTTGAGCACCCGAGCCGCCTTGAGCACCCGAGCCGCCCTGGGCACCCGAGCCGCCCTGGGCACCCGAGCCGCCTTGAGCGCCCGAGCCGCCTTGAGCGCCCGAGCCGCCTTGAGCGCCCGAGCCGCCTTGCCCGCTCCCACCCTGTCCGTTCGCGCAGTCATCGAGACAGGGCCCGGGAGTTCCGCCCTCACACAGGCAGGTCTCGTAGCAAGACAGGTCGTTGCAGGCTGCCGCACCGCCAGAGCCCCCGTTGGCGCCCGTGCCGCCTTTTCCCGTTAGCCCCGTGTCATCCGCACTACCGCACGCGCCAACACCAAGGCTCAGCAGAATCGCCGTCGCTCCCACTGTTCGTAGCGTTCCAGTCCGTCCCGAGTTCCCCAAGCGCATGCCAAGTCCAAACATAGTCGACCTCTAGTTTGAGCATGACCGGACGCCCTGCCGTTTCGCAAGTCGAAGCAAGGCTTTCTCAAGGGGTTTCGTGGAGCGTTGAAACATTTCGTGTGGGGGGCGTCCGCGCCGCATCGGCGCGCGCCCTGGTAGGCGACGCAGCGTCCGAGTGGGCTGCGCGCGACCCGAACCAGCACGAGCGTCCACGAGCAGGCCACGTCGAGCAAGCCGCTGGCTGGTCCGCTGACGTCCCGTGCCGTCTGCTTCGCCGACGGGCCCGGCCGTGCTACACGCGCGGTCCCATGCGGTATTCACGCGCCCTGCTACCCACGGTCAAGGAAGCTCCTGCCGACGCGACCACGACGAGTCATATCTTGCTGCTCCGCGCTGGCTACGTCCGGCGCGTCGGCGCGGGGATCTACTCCTTCTTGCCGCTCGGTGTGCGCGTGCTGCGCAAGATCGAAGCGATTGTCCGCGAGGAAATGAACAAGGCCGGCGCCGAGGAGGTCTTGCTGCCGGCGCTGTTGCCCGCGGAGTACTTCCAAGAGACCAACCGCTGGACTCTGTTCGGCGACACACTGATGCGCCTCAAGGACCGCAAGGGCGGCGACTACCACCTCGGCCCCACTCACGAAGAGATCATCACGGATCTGGCGCGCCGCGAGCTGCACAGCTACCGCGATCTGCCCAAGAACCTGTACCAGGTCCAGACCAAGTTCCGCGACGAGCCTCGCCCCCGCGCTGGGCTCCTGCGCTGCCGCGAGTTCTTGATGAAGGACGCGTACTCCTTCGACGTGAGCGAGGAGGCCGCAAAGGTCAGCTACGAAGCGATGCGCATCGCGTACCGCAACATCTTCGATCGCTGTGGCTTCGAGTATCGCATGGTCGGCGCCGACTCCGGCGCCATGGGCGGCTCGACCAGCGCAGAGTTCCAGGTCCTGGTGCACAGCGGCGAAGACATCATCGCGGCCTGCACCAGCTGCGAGTACGCGGCCAACGCCGAGGTAGCCGCATCCACTCCCTCCGAACCTCGAGGCCCCGAAGCCTCGAGCGTTGGCAGCGTCGAAAAGATCGAGACGCCGAAGCAGAAGACCATCGAAGACGTCTCGAAGTTCCTCAAGCGGGACCCCGCGGACTTCCTGAAGAGCCTGCTCTACGTCGCCGGAAGCGAAGTCGTGATGGCGGTGGTGCGCGGCAACCACGAGCTGAACGAAATCAAACTGGCACGCGTCCTGGGTGTAGACGAAGTCTTCCTGGCGAGCCCCGAGGACATCCGCAAGGCCACCGGAGCCGCAGTAGGCTTCGCTGGCCCTGTCGGCTTCAAGGGCAAGCTGATCGTCGACCGCGACGCAGCGAGCGTCAGCGACGCGGTGACCGGCGCGAACGAGACCGACTTCCACCTGCTCCACGCGCAGTACGGCCGCGACTTCGAGGGACAGGTCGCCGATATCCGCATGGTATCGGAAGGTGATCCCTGCCCCAGCTGTAGCAAGGAGCTGAAGCTCTACCGTGGCATCGAGGCGGGCCACATCTTCATCCTGGGCACGCACTATTCATCGCAGATGGGCGCGACCTATCTCGACGAAAAGCAGGAGAAGAAGCCCCTCGTCATGGGCTGCTATGGCATCGGCGTCTCGCGCTTGGTCGCCGCGGCCATCGAACAGCACAACGACAAGGACGGTATCTGCTGGCCCATGAGCATCGCACCGTACCAGGTCCACATCGTCCAGCTCGGCCTGGAGCCCGAAGTAGCGGCGGCGGTAGACGAGCTAGAACACAAACTGGAGACCGCTGGGCTCGAGGTACTGGTGGACGATCGCGAACAACGCCCCGGCGGGAAGTTCAAGGACGCCGATCTGATCGGGATTCCGTTGCGCGTGACGATCGGCGCTCGATCCCTCCAGAACGGCGGGGTTGAACTCAAGCTCCGCACGGAAAAAGATCCCAAGAAGGCCGAGCTGGTTCCAACCGAGCAAGCCGCTGAGCGCGTCATGGCCCTGGTGAAGGAACTGTTGAACAGCCGCACCCCCACTCAGGGCATTCAATGAGCGCCGGGGGCCGAGACGGCAGCCCCGACAGCAAGCTCGTCCAGTCTCCGGACAGCGGCAGTCGGGACACGCTCCCGGGCCACTCCCGTGGTGTCGGATCGACTCAGGCAGTGCACGCGGGCGTGCCGGCGACGCGCCCTCATCACACCCTCGCCCCCAGCATCGCTCAGACCG
>JAUILJ010000850.1 GCA_030433055.1 Polyangia bacterium | reverse complement strand
CCGGAGGGGTCTTCCCAAGACCCCTCAAGTAACAGCAGCGAGGAGCAGTTGGGTGCCTGACCGAAGGCGCGCCGATCGCCCTCCCCCGTTCAGGGGGCGGGCGGCGCGCCCGAGGGCGTCACCCAACGCGACGCAGCTTCGCCTGGATCGGGACCTCGGAGTCGTAGACGACCTTCTCCCCATCGCCGAGCCCAGCTTCGATCACACGGATATCCCGCACCAAGCGCATCAAGCCCTGAGGCTCTACGCTGGCCGCCTGGTCGGAGCCCCACATCGCCCGGTCGAGGGTGATGTGCCGCTCCACCATGCATGCGCCGAGCGCGACCGCGGCGTACGTGGTGGCGAGGCCCACCTCATGCCCAGAGTAGCCCACGGGTACTCCGTAGCGCTGCTTGAGCTTGGGGATCACGCGCAGGTTCAGCTCCTCCGCCTTGCAGGGGTACGCGCTCGTCGCGTGAAGCACGATCAGGTTGTCCGTGCCCAGCACCTCGACGGCGTGGTCGATCTGCTGCAACGTGCTCATCCCTGTGGAAATGATGAGCGGCTTGCCGGTGCGCTTGTGGTGGCGCAACAGGTTGTCATCGGTGAGGCTCGCGGACGCGAGCTTGTACGCGGGCGGGTTGAACGCCTCGATGAAGTCCACCGAGGCTTCGTCCCAGCACGACGCAAACCAGTGCATGCCCTTCTCGCCGCAGTAGCGCTGAATGTGATGATACTGGTCCTGACCGAACTCGAGGCCCCGCTTCAGGTCGCCGTTGGTGGCTCCGAAGGGATTCTCTCGGGGCTTGGCCAGCTCCTCAGCCGTGTAGACCACGTCGAGGGTCCGCTTCTGGAACTTCACCGCGTCGCAGCCAGCGACGGCCGCAGCGTCCATCAGGCGCCGCGCGATGCCGAGATCGCCGTTGTGGTTGATGCCAATCTCTCCCACGACATAGCAGGGAGCTCCGTCGCCTACCGGCTTGTTGCCAATCATCACCTGAGCCATAAAATCCTCCGATCCCCTGCAGCCAAGGCGTTCCCGAACGCCTCCGAGGGGCACGTCACAGGCTTTTGCAAAGGCCGTGACAACTTTCCCGGTCGACGCCAGATTTCGAACCTCGCCCATGTTTTCCCCGTTTTCGCCGCGCTTTGCTGCACCGCACGGAAAGGGGACGTGGGCTTGCGACAAGATCCAGCCAGCTGGGCGTCAGCCCTCCGACGCTGCACGGGCGACGGGAACGGCGCGCCTCTCCCCCAAACCCCCTCGACGGCTATCTGACGCTCAGGGGCGAGTCATGCTCACGAGGCGCAGCCCGCCGGGTTGCTCGATGGAAACACGTGAGGCGAGCCCTTGCAGGCTCGCCCCAATCTGAATCGCAGAGGGTGCTCAGCGATCGGCGACGGCCAGCAGCATCCACTCCTTCGAGAAACGCACGAGCTTGTAGCGCTTGAGCGCGTCGGGCAGCCGGGCGGCGACACTGGCGACAGGACGCAGATACGGGTGCTCCCAGAGGAACGGTAGCTGACGGAAGCGCTCGGCGACGCGAACGTCAAAGCCATGACACTTCAGGCACTCGTCGAGGCCCGTGAGCGTGAACGGCCTGACGTGAGTCCAGTCGTCGTAGAAGTGGCTCCACTGGGCCTTCCAGTCCGGGACCAGGCTGACCAGACGGCCTCCTGGACGCAGAATACGTCGGCACTCCGCGAGTAGCCCGCTGATGTCTTGGGTGTGCTCGAGCACGCTCTTGTTGAACACGAGGTCGAAGCTCGCGTCTGCGAACGGCAATCCGTCCCGCTCGTAGTCCCCGATCACGATGGGAGTGCTGCTGGTGCCCGAAGGCTGCGCGCGATCGAAGCCCGTGACCCGGAAGCCCTGGCGACTGAACCCGTCGAGGAACTCGCCACGGCCGCATCCGAGGTCCAAGAGGCGCCCCCCGCGATGGTCGGTGAGAAAGCGCGCGGTGAGGTAGCGGGTCAGCTGTTCCGGATAGCTGGTGTACGGTCGCGCTTCCGTGGAGTAACGCACCTTGAGGTAGTCGCGGACTCCCAGTGTATCGGTCTCGGCGGGCGCGTTCATACCAGCTCCAGGGCGGCAGGGATGGCCGATGGGACCGCAGCAGGCGGCAGGAAGGACGGGCGCTGCTCCTCGTCCAGGAGCGAGCTCGGCCGCGCGCGGTGCGCTTCGGCGTGATCTTGACGGGCAATCTGCAGGGCCGAGCGCCCAACTTCATCCGCGATGGCGTAAGCGTCCACCGGGACCTCCTGCCCGTACGAAACGCCCAGGCGGTCGAGTCCATCGGGGAACACCCCGCTGGCAAAGGCGCTTCGATAGCTCACAGATCCCGCAGCTCCCCGGCGGCGCCGCCGAGTGCGTCGAAGCCACCTGCCAGCGCCGCCTGGCTCATGCTCGACACCGAGCGCACATACGCCTGCTCATTACCGGTGAAGTAGCCCTTCGCCTTGAGGTTGTGCACGAAGCCCGCGGCGTCTCCAGCTCGCGCGGAGTCCAGGGCGCCGCCGTAACGTGCCCCCAGCAGGTTCAGGTAGTCCCGCGCGCCGTCTTCCGCTGTGCGGTAGGCGCGAAAGCTGTCGCGGATGGTGACTTCGCTCTTTCCCCAGCCTTCGCGAGTGCGCAGCGCGGTGCTGAGCCCCTCGGGGCTCGAGCCCTTGATACCCCCGAAGTTGTAGTTGTACATCGACGCGCCGCGCCCGGTCTCGTGGGCCCACTGGGCGGTCAATATCGAGAGAGTCTCCCGGCTCGGCTTTTCCCCGTGGATCGACTCCCACGCGCTGCTGAGCGCCGCGGCCGCTTGCTCGCCGGAGAGCCGAGTGCGCACGGCGGCGACTTGACCTCGACGCGCTGGCGTCATGTCGTTGACGGAGCTCGCGTCCGTCGCAGCGGAGTGGGCACCCTGCAGCCGATCGAGCGCGTCGGCGAACTGAGTGCCAGTGACCCGTGGCGGCGGTTCGACGCCGCGCGCCACGGGCTGGCTTGTCACGATGGGAACAACAGGAGAAGTCACAACACCCCGGAGTACTGCAAGGGCCGGTCCATCGCTCAGCGTCGTTTCACCGCGGCGCGCGCGCCAGAAACCCGACTTGGGGAAGCTTTGACGCGATCGGTCGTGCTCAGCTGAACGACACCGTCTTCCAGATCGTGCTTCAGCTCGGTCAGATCCTCGAGGAGCTGCATCAGCGCGTCCTCCAAACCTCGATTGCCGATCAACGCGAGCGCGTAGCCCAACCCGCAGCGATCCAGGTCGTCTCGCTTCCAA
Source organism: Polyangia bacterium (assembly GCA_030433055.1). GTDB lineage: Bacteria > Myxococcota_A > Polyangia > Polyangiales > Polyangiaceae > JAHBVY01. The sequence continues at coordinate 593 of JAUILJ010000850.1, read as the reverse complement.
AGCGCCGAACGGATCACCCGCATGCTGAGCACCGGGATCGAGCGCACCAAGCTCTCCAGCGCGGGCGCTGACGCGAAGGCATCATTCAGGCTCAAGAGCAGCGCCTTGATCTCCGGTAGGTGCTGCAAGTCACTCGGCGCCACCGCACAGTTCGCGGTCGACACGGCCTCGGACCCCCGCATCACGGCCGCCTGCGCCGGAGAAAGCGACGAACGCTTGACGGCTTCAGGTGTCAACGCAGGCACAGGAGGCGCGCTCGGCACCCGCGGCGGCGGCGCGAGGCTCGCAGGGAACAGCGGATGATCCGAGTCGCTCGCTGCGGAAACCCGAGGGGGTGGTGTACTCAATCGACTCAAACGAGCGCTCCTCCCCCGCGAGGGACATCGCGGGGCGAAGCGGTCAGTGCAAGAGGTCTGCCACGCTGGCGCCGCTAGCCTTGGGGCACTTCGCAGGAGTCGAGCACCAGCTCCCAGTAGCCAACGTCGACCCAGCGCTCGAACTTGTAGCCCACCTGACGGAAGACCCCGCTCGGACGAAAGCCGAAGCGCTCGTGCAGCGCGACACTCGCAGGATTCGGCAGCGCGATCCCTGCG
>JAUILJ010000849.1 GCA_030433055.1 Polyangia bacterium | reverse complement strand
GGTCAGCAGCACCCTGGGAGACCTGCAGTCGCTGATCAAGGTGATTGACGACACCGCCCTCGCGGTGCAAGAGCAGGCCATCGCTTCGGACGAGATCGCTCGAAACATGGACGCCGTTCAGCAGATCGCAGAGCAGGTGCTGGACTCCAGCCACGCGGCGGTCGCTACCGGGGAAAAGCTCCACGGCCTGGCCGGATCCTTGGAGGACAGCGTTCAGGGCTTCAAGATCGACCGCGAAGCGAGCGAAACCTCCGAGCGGATGCTCGGTGCCTCGAAGCAGGCCGAGCTCCCCGCCAAGAAGTCATGACTCAGCTCAAACCCATGTCCAACCCGCGTTTCCGTCAGGCATCGCGCTCTGCGGTCGTGCGCCGTTTGCGCCCTTGGTTATTCTGGCTCCCGGCCGCCGCCATGCTCTACGCGTGCAGCAGCGATTCTACCGAGCCCACCACCAAGGCCACGCCCCCGAGCCTGACGCTCACCCGCATCACGCCCGTGGGAGCTCCAGCGTGGGAGCCTGGAGCGAGCTGCGTCGAGCGCGGCCATGATCCCGATGGCTCGGTCGCGGTGCAGGTACGCGTGACTGACGCCGAGCTGCGCGCTCCAGGGGCCTGCGGTAGCCGCAGCGCGTGCGGGCACATCCTGTACGCGCTCTCAAGCACCGACTTCAGCCAGGACGCTCGGGGCAGCAGCACGTCTCACACGTTTTCCCTGGCGGAAGCGCCGCTGGGGGTGAGCTACACCTTCAGTGTGACCCTGGCGGACGATGACGGTGTTCCGCTCCAGGACGCGGATGGCAACGACCTGACCACCAGCGCTGACGTCGAACTGAGCGCGCCGGGAGACTGCGGGGGGGATCCCCTGCCGCAAGATGCGGGCGCAGACGCCGCCACCGACGCAGGCGCAGACGCCGCCACCGACGCAGCTAACTGATCCGGCCTCGCTGCTCCAGCTACCCGATCACTGGTGTACGAAGATGATCGTGCCCTTGAGCGGCAGCAAGACGCCGTGCCAGCCCCGAGGCACGTGGGGCTCCGTCCAGTAGAAGATGCGGCGAGCGTCTTCAGGCGCCAAGTTGATACAGCCGTGGCTCTTGGGCGTGCCGAAGCGGTCGTGCCAGTAGGCGGCGTGCAACGCGTAGCCGTCCTCGAAGTACTGCACGTAGGGCACGTCTCGCAGTTCGAACTCCTCGCCTACCTCGTCTGAGCTCATCGTGGTCGTGATGTGCTTGGTGTGGATGCGGAAGATCCCGCGCTTGGTCGCGGTGCTCGTCTTGTGATCCTCGAGCCCCGCCTCGCCGCTGCTGATCAGCGTCGCGTAGACTGGCTTCGTGCCCTCGTACAGCACCAGGCGTTGCAAGGTCAGGTTGACGTCGATCCACTTGCTGCCCTCTTTGCCCCACTTCGGCATCTTCTTGGCTGGCTCGATGCGAGAAGCTTCACGATCGCTGAGCCAGTAGCCCTCCTTCGTCTCGTAGTGGAGCACCTTGTTGAAGAAGCGTTGCTTGCCAGTCAGCTTCACGGCTCCGCCGTAAGGGGCCTTCTCGAATTTCACCAGCCGCCCGTTCTCCTTCTTGAACAGATAGAAGTTGGCGAACGGTTTGCGCACGAGCGCGAAGGGGAAATCAATATCCTCGGGGATGCGAACGCCGTGGAGATCCGACCCCTGAATGGGGCGTAGGCGGTCGGTTGGCATCACCCGGAGCCCGGTCGTCACTCCGTAGCGGCGGCCCTCCCAGAAGAACGTCTGCAGGAACGAATAACCCACCTTGGGGCGCATGTGTTCGATGCTGAGCGCGCTGAGATCGCCCTTGAAATGCAGCAGGTTGGGCGCGATCCCCCCGTTTCGCAGGTAGTCTGGTACGTCTTGCGTGAGCTTGTCCTCCCAGGCCTTGGTCGGATCCGGCACTTCCCCTTCCCGTCCCAGCCAGACGTGCTGTGCATAGGAAGCCCCGATCTCTCCACCGGCCTCCAGCCAGGCCTTCATGCGCTCGTCGATGTCTGACTCTGCCTTGTGAAGTTCGTCGCCGGTCGGAAGACGTCGGTAGATGGGGCCGGGACGCCGTACGGTGCCGTAGATGTACGGCAGCTTGCGCATGTGATCGGGGCGGTATTCCTGGGTCGCGAGCACCACGGGGTCGCTGCCGTCCAGCGTGGCCCGGCGCCCCACGCAGACGTAGCCGCCCGGTTCCACCGGGTACCAACCCTTGGCGCAGTCGTCGTGCCCCGCGGGTTCGGCGCTGGTTGGAGATGCAGCGCCGGCCCGGAGGTAACCCAGCCGCCGGCTCTTGCGAGTCGGTCGCTGGTAGACCCACACCCGCAGCGCTTTGGCGTACAGGCGCGGCCCGGGCTTCACGACATTCACGGCCGCTGGGCGCGCGACGCCGCTGAGGTCGACGAGGGGCGCCTGCTCTGGTTGCTCGGCGATCGGGTCCGGCGCTTCGCTGTCTTCAAGCGCCGCACTGGGCGCAGCGGACGCGCTGGAGCTGCTCCGGGGCGCAGAAGCGGAGAGCTTCGTGCCGTCGTCCACGTCGTCCCCGCCCTTGGAGCACCCGAGCACCAGCGCCAACGCGCTGAGGCATGCCAGTGACCTGAATGCGCTGCCCATGGTCCCTCGCATGGCATAGGTGGGCCCGACCTCGCAAAAAATCGCGGTCTCGCGGGGCGTCGACTTGGCAAGCACCGCTCAGCGCGTCTCTCCCCCACCCCCCTCGAAGCCGTCGTAGCCTGCCGGAGGGAGCGGTGCTGACTCGTGTGACTCCGACGTTTTGTCCGCATACACATGCGTATCCGTCCGAATTGCAAAAAAGCAGGGCAATCCTGGGCGAAATGGGACTAATACCCCGCCCAGACCATGCGCCTGGCACGCCTCGACAACGACGCCCTCGTCTTCGAGAGTCGGACTCCGGTACGAGGCGGACTCGGAGTGGGCGTGCTCTTCCTTGTGGCCTCCCTGCTGCCCTTTCTGGGGCAGGAGCTGACGTTGCCCCACTGGCTGGCGTTCGCGGTCCTCGCAGCCATCGGAGGGGGCCTGATGGGCGTCAGCTGGCCGCGACGCAGGCGCCTGATCTTGAACTTGCCGGAGCGGCGCTTGGAAGGGGCGGGCAATCCCATCGCCCTCGAAGACATTCAAGAGCTCGAGCTCGCCGGGAGCACCAAGAACCCCGACGAAGTGCCGATCATCCGCTACGAGGTGAGGCTGAAGGCTCGAGCCGGTCGCGAGCTGGTGTTGCTCAGCGGAAGTGACCCCGCGAGCGTTACTCGGGACCTGGGGCAGCTCCTGGAGATCTGCCCGCTCCCCCTGCGCTCGGGCTGGGGACTGCCCAAGGGTGCCGAGCCATGGACGCCGATCGAACCCGATCCCGAGCACGAACGCTCCAGCGCTTCCCCGCGGGAAATCGTGCTGGAGCGACACGACCCGCCCCTGCCGGGTGGGATCACGGTGCTGATCGGCGGTGTCGGCGTTGGCGTGATGTGGGGGATCGACATCTACCGGCGGTCTCAGACCGGGCTCCCGCTGTCCACGCTCAGCATCGCCCTCGCGGTGTTCTTCTCGGTGCTGCTGACCGCATTGGGCGTCGCCTTGATCTCCAACCGACTGGTGCTGCGCACCGGACCCGACGGGGTGAGCCTCGAGGCTCGCACGTTCGGGCTGCGCCGTCAGCGCTTTCATATCCCCACGGCAATGCTTGGCCGCGTGCACGCGGTGAGCCCCGACGGCGAGGACGCCTGGCACCTGCTGCTGGAGACCACCCGTGGAGCGTTCAGTGTGCCGTGTCGGCCGAGCAGCGCCGCCGAGCTACTCCAGGAGCTGCGGCGCACCAGCTAGCACCCGCGCCTTCGCAGAGCGTGCT
>JAUILJ010000848.1 GCA_030433055.1 Polyangia bacterium | reverse complement strand
ACAGCACCTGGTCAACAGAGCGGGAGAGACGCTTCGGGCGCGTCGCTGCGTGTCACTGGAAGACACGAAGCGTGACACAGGTCGCGCATGCCTTCGAAGCGCTTGGACAAGGTGATCTCGAACCTCTCGCCGAGCTGAGTCACGAGCAAGCCAGGGCGCTAGCCGTTCAAATTTTCCCCATAGAAATTATTGAGCAGGCCGATGCCGTTCGGGTGGAGCGCCCTGTAGTGAGGAGCAGCGCAAGGCCCAGGGGACCACGCTTTGGTACGCTCGTTCACGCACTCCTCGAGCGGGCTCAGCTCGACGACTCGGCGCCAGGAACTCAGGAGTTCGTAGCACTCGCGGAGCTGCTCTCGCGTCAACTGGGAGCAACCGAGCGCGAGCTGCTCGCAGCCCGTGACGCCTGCGCCAACGCCCTACGCCACCCGTTGATGCTGCGTGCGCGCGAAGCCACCGAACTGCGGCGCGAGCACGCGCTCAGCTACCGTCGGCCCGATGGGGAGCTGTGGGAGGGCATCGTGGACCTGGCGTTCCTCCATTCGGGGATCTGGAGCGTCGTGGACTTCAAGACCGACGTGGTCGAGGACGCGCCCTACGCGTACCGACTTCAGGTCGCGATCTATTGCCACGCAATCCGGTTGGCCACCGCAGCCCCCTGCGAGGGCGTCCTGTTCGGAGTGTGACAACGCGGCGCGGCATGGTGTGTTGGAGAGAGAGCGGCTCCCGCAACTGGTTGCGCGCTGCGTTAGAGAGGCCGCGCGTAGCAACGCAAGAAGGCTGTGGGGTCAGCGGAACTTCCCCTCGGCGCGTCCGAATCGACACCTGAACAAACAACAATTCCACAAGGTTTTCAGGCTCGAGCCCTGGCATCGGCCGGCCATCGAGCGGATACTCGCTGCCTCGGTACTCAGTGCGAAGCGGAGGCTCTTGGAGGCGGCCCGCCTCGATCCCACCTGCCGGTGGCTCGAGGAGCGGGGTTAGGCTGTTGCCCAGCAATCGGCGCTGGGGGCAGTATGAGGCGATCTGCGAGCTGGCTGCCGGGGGCATGGCGAGCGTGCACCTCGCGAGGAGAACCGGCTCCGAAGGGGACTCCGGCTTGGTCGCGGTCAAAGTCCTCCACGGCCACCTCCAGGACGACGAGCATCACCGGGATTTATTCCGCAGGGAATGCGAGCTGGTGGCTCACATCCGCCATCCCAACGTCGCGTCCCTGATCGAGTTCGGCGAGGAAGCGGGTGAGCCATACCTGGTGATGGAGTATGTCGAGGGCTCCACGCTCGCAACGCTCCAGGCACACACTGCGCGCACAGGGAGCTGGCTCAGCACGACCGCGGCGCTGACCATCTGCATCGACGCCTTGGCGGGCCTTCATTCGGCCCACACGCTGAAGGATCAGTCTGGAAATCCTGCGGGAATCGTCCATCGGGACGTGTCCCCACAGAACATCCTGGTCGGAGTCGGCGGGCACGCAAAGGTCGTCGATTTCGGCATCGCGCACGCCTCCGACCTGGACCCAAAGGCGGGAGACTCCGTGCGGGGACGCCTCGCGTACATGTCGCCCGAGCACATGCGCGGCGAGGAGATCGACAGCCGAGCTGACGTCTATGCGCTAGGCATCGTGCTGTGGGAACTGCTGACGGCGAAGCGTCTGTTCAAGCATCGCCACGATGGCGCGCAGATTGACGTGATCGAAGCCGTGCGGAGCATCCGCAGCATCAAACCAGAGCTACCCGAGTCGCTCGACGCGTGTGTAGCCAAGGCGCTCGCCCCACTCCCCGACGCCCGCTTCGAGACCTGCGAGGCCTTCGCAGATGCCCTGGAAGCTGCGATCGACGGCGCAGGGCTCGAGCTGTCCCGACGGGAAGTCTCGGAGCTAGTGCTCGGAGCGTCGGGTCGTGAGCTGGAGCTGAGGCGCGCCAGCGCCCGAGCCGCCGCTACAGCCGAGTCTGGCCCCCAGTGGAGCTCACCATCGAGCCCCATACCGAGCCCGTCGCCGTCTATTCCACCCGGTAATGCAGCGGCCGCACCGAACGACACGCGCAGCCAGACGCCGCCTCCGGTCGCGGTGGATCTGCCGCGGCAATCGCACCCAAGCCTTCATCCGAGTTACGTGGGCCCGCCGCCGGGAACCAGCGTCCCCCCGCCGATGCTCGCGGATGTCTCACGGGCGTCGTACGTCCCAGGGGCGATCCCCACGACCCAGGCGAGCGTGGCTCCACCCGCAGCAAATCGAGCCTGGCAGTGGGTGCTGGTGCTGGGGCTGGCTGCCCTCGTGGGAACGCTCCTCGTGGTCGCGTGGCAACGCGCTCACCCACCCGAGACCACAGTAATCAGCCCCAACGCGAACGCGGAAACACCAGACGAGCGGTCTACCACCGGGGACACACCGCGCCTCACCCCCGACCCCAAACCTACCAGCGCGGGCGATGGCGCCATGAGCGTCGACGACATCCCTGTTTGGCAGAGCCGGGGGCGACCAGCCCCCGAGCGCACCGAGGGCCAAGGTAGTTCCGCAGGGAAACCTGCCCCCACCTCCGTTCAAGACACGAAGCCGGTGGATCCGCCGGCACAGCGCAAGCCCCAGCGCCCAAGCGACGTCGATCTCGCCAATCCCTATCGCTGACCCCCGGCCTCAGTCAGCACGCGCGCCACGCACTCGAGCAGAGGCACGTCCGCCGGGGCCCAGTCGAGTGACCGGAGCTCGTGGGCCCCCAACCACCGCAACTCGGCGTGCTCCCGGGCCAACAGAGCCCCGGAGCGGATCCGACACGAGAACAAGCGGAGTTCCAGCTCGGGCGTCTCCGAGGTGCCCAGAGGGGGGCCGACCTCCACCTCGACGCAGAGCTCTTCCAGGAGCTCGCGAGCCAGGGCGTCCGCTGCTGATTCGCCCTGCTCAATCTTTCCCCCAGGAAACTCCCATTTGAGCGGCTCGCGCATGCTCGCGCTGCGCCTCGCCGCGAGCACGCGACCGCCCTCGAGGATGGCAGCCGCGACGACATGTAGGCGTATCACTACCCTATGCTACCCGAGCGCTGAGGATGCCAAACACCCCGTAAACCGCGACCTCCTCAAGGAACCCCGCGAAATGCCGAAATGCAGTTTGTTCGGGCCAGCTCGGCACGGACGCCTGACTGAGCACGCCCGCATTTCTGGACGGAAGCCGGGCACGCGGAGCCCGCGAGGGCGTGGAGGATCGAAATGTTGCGGATTCGAAGCCAGCACATCGTACTGCCGCTGAGCTATCTCATGCTGCTGGGCTGTGGCTCCCAGGACCCAGACCCGACGCACACAGTTGGAGAGGTACCGAACGGCGGTGGCGCGGGCGAAAGTTCCACGGCTGGGACCGCAACCGGAGGCCACTCGGGCGTTGGGGGGACTCGTGACGCGGGCGGCGCAGGCGGACAGTCCGCTGCGGGGGCGGCGGGGGCCATTGGTGCTGCGGGCGCCGGGGGAGTTGCCGGCGCGGCGGGTGCTGGCGGAGCTGGCGGTGAAGCTGGTGCAGCGGGAGGCGGAGCGGTGGCTGGCGTCGGAGGAGCAGGGGGCTCAACGGCAGGGCTCGGCGGAGTGGGAGGCAGTCCCCTGTGCCAGCTCGTGTTCTACCGTGACGACGATGGAGATGGGCACGGCCGAGCGAATGAGACGGTCACCGACTGTGTTGCGCCGCTTGGCTACGTGGACGTTGCGGGCGACTGCAACGATGCCGATCCGAATAACTGGGTCTCCTGCGCCACCTGCCGCGATCGCGAACCATCCCGCGCTCGCGGCGCAGCACTTCGGTTTTCGCCCAGCCGTTTTCGTGCGGCTCATAGCCTAACAATTGGCGTGCAGCCCCGTGGTTAGGTTCCAGTTCA
>JAUILJ010000847.1 GCA_030433055.1 Polyangia bacterium | reverse complement strand
ACCTCCGACTCCTGTTCGTCACCAGTGCTCTCGCAGGCAGCCACGAGCGCCCCAAGGCTCAACACCAACCAAGCTACGCGCCGCATGGCTCAGCTCACTCGCAGCTGCTCTTGGAGACGCACTTGCCGTTGTCGCAAGACTCGCTGAAGCACACCGGATCGTCGGTGCAGTCAGCACCCAGGTGCGCCCGCGCCTTGCACGTCCCTCCGTCGCAGCGCGTGTTGGGGGCGCAGGTCGCCTCGCCAAACTGAGGCATCGCACAGGGCTGTCCGGCGCCTGGGCGCGCTACGCACGTGCCTTCCAGCATGTTCATCGGGACATCGCAGTACGCGTCGTTGCCACACATGTCCGGGATCGCGAGACGACAGGGCTGGCCAGTCGTCGCCTTGGTCACGCACTGCAGGTGCAGCATGTTCTGCGCATCGACGCTCATCACAGCGCAGCTCAGGCTTGGATCGCACAGGTTCGACTCGAACGAACAGACGTCGTCCACCTTGCCAGAGAACACCTCGTCGATCGTGCGACAGTTCCCCGCGGTACTGGTTGTGTCGTCATCGCCCAGGCAGAACAGGCCGGGCTTGCAGTCAGGCTCTACGCCGCCACCGCAGCGGTCACCAGCGCCGCCGGGTTCGACGCAGTTGCCTTCGCACGACAGGCCAGTCTTGCACTCGTCGTCGTCGCCGCACGGAGCGCCCACGTCGAGCAGCGCAGTACAGGTCCCCGGGCAGCTGCCGTCGAACTTGCAGAACGCATCCCCGGCGCACTCGTCGTTCAGCTGGCACTCTCCCCCGAGCTCGACCTGACCCACCAGGATCGCCTCGCAGTCATCGATCTTCGCTCCGAAGCTCGAGCAGCCTTGGTCGCTCAGCTGACTGACGCAGTCCTGAACCTTGGTGCCGTCATAGACGGTCTTGCCCGAGTCGACGCTCGCTTTGATCCGATCGAGCTCGTCCGCGATGGCCGCAGTCGTCGCTGCCTCGCAGTCCTCCCCTTGAGTGAAGACGTCGAGGATGTCGCCGAAGCAGTCCTTCACCGCATCGCACTGCGCCTTCGCGTAGATCTCCGGCACGTCGTCGATGGGCGTGTTGGTCCCACCACCCCCGGTGCCGCCGCTCGCGCTCGAGCCGCCGCTCCCACCGCTTCCGCTGCTTCCACCGCTGCCCCCACCGGAACTTCCATCGTCGGAACACCCCGCAGCCGCCAACACACACACGCCCAGCGCAACCCAGATCTTCGTTCTCACAAGCTCCTCCTTCAACCAAACCCTCGACTGGACTGGCCCAGTGCAAGGGGCGTACCCAACCCACAAGGGTACCGCCGTTCGAGCCCCGCGAGCACCAGGGCCGTCACTCCAGCGTGGAAAATAAGGGGAGTTGTTGGCTCGCTCGAGCGTAGTCGCCCCAGCAGCACGCTACTCCCGGAGCCCAGCCAGCTCGTGTCGCCCGGTCGGCCCGCGAGCCGTGGTTCACAGCTCCCCGCCGAACGCGAGTTCACTCGAGGTCGATTGGGGCTTCCCAGCAGGCAAGCCAACCTCAACCAGCCGCTTCCGCCGTTTTTGCATCTGGATTTGGGGGTGAGAGCGCGCTGCCTGGGACTGGCTGCGCTGAATCGCCTCACGCTGCGGTGCGAGGCGTTCCGCCCTTTTTGAGTCGGCCGACCGCTGCATTTCGCTAGGCTCGCAGCCGATGAGTGCCCAAAAGCCGGAGAGTCCTCGACGCCCGCCGAGCGCGCCGGAAACCTCGGCCGAGACGCTGACGAGCCGCCCCGACGACACCTTGACCACCGCCGAGAACCTGAAGGCGGCGCTGGATCCGACGTTGGTCCAGCCCGGCTTCAAGGGTGTCTCCGACTCGGGGAACGAAGCGCAAGTCGCCGTGGATGGCAGCGATCTGTTGATGCCCGGGGACAGCGAGATGCCGGCGACGCTGATCGCTTCCCCCGCGCGAAAGATCCCCGCGCAAAGCAGCGCGGGAACGCTGAACAGCGGGAGCAGTGCGCCTCCGCCTCGGGAGCTGGGCCCGGCCAATCGCTTCGAGCGCCGCTACGCCAAGCGCAGGACTCTCGGCACTGGCGGCATGGGTGAGGTCGTACTGTTCCGCGACCAAACCATTGGCCGCGAGGTGGCGCTGAAGGTGATCCGGGACCAGCACCCCCACTCCGACGCGCGCATGCGTTTCCTTCGGGAAGCGCGTGTACAGGGCCAGCTCGAGCACCCTGCGATCGTGCCGGTCTACGATCTCGGCGTGGACCCCCAGGGCAACCTCTATTTCACGATGAAACGCCTGCGCGGCATGACCCTCGACGAAGTCTTGGTACAGCTACGCTACGGTGACGAGGAGGTCGCCGAGCGCTTCAGCCGACGTCGGCTCCTCAGCTTGTTCAACAGCGTATGCCTGGCGGTAGACTTCGCCCATAGCCGCGGCGTACTGCACCGCGACCTGAAGCCCGGGAACATCATGCTGGGCGACTTTGGCGAGGTGTACGTGCTCGACTGGGGGCTCGCGAAGATCCACGGTGTCCAGGACGACGCCGACGGCGAAACGCCGATTCAGTCTGGTCCCGCGGGCACCACGATGGCCGGCGCCCTGCTCGGAACCCCGGGCTACATGTCCCCGGAGCAAGCGAGGGGCCGCCACGGCGAGCTCGACGCTCGCTCCGACGTCTACGCGCTGGGTACGATCTTGTACGAGATCCTGACCCTGCGCCGCCTCCACCCTGGGGAGCGGCTCGAACAGATCCTCGGCTCCACGCTCAGTCTGGAGGCGGCAGCGCCCAGCGAAGTCGATCCAGAACTACCACCGGAGCTTGACGCAATTTGCCGCACGGCAACGACAAGAGACCGGGAGCAGCGCTTCGACTCCGCCCGCGCGCTGTCTGACGCCCTCGAAGCCTACCTCGACGGCGACCGGGACCTCGCGCGGCGCAAGGAGCTAGCCGCTCAACACGCGCAGCAGGCGCAGCTACACTTCGAGCAAGTCGCCGAGGGGGACGAGACCGCGCGCGGCCCTGGGATGCGCGAGGTCACCGCCGCGCTCAGCCTCGAACCAGACAACAGCACCGCGCGCTCGACGCTGGTCCAGCTGCTCACGCAGGCCCCCAAAGAGTTCCCGGCGGCGGCGCAGGAGCGCCTCGAGCGCACTCAGGAGGAGACCCATCGGGTGGCGGCGCGCATGGCGCTGATCGTCTACCTGGGCTTCACCGCGTACCTGCCCTTCCCCTTCTGGATGGGCCTCGCTGAGCCCCTTGCGCTGCTGGCGCTGGGCGGTTGTATCGCGACCTGCGCAGTCCTCACGTTGTTCCTGATCAAGAACCCTCCGAAGAGCGGCTCCCTTCCCTATGTGCACTTGACCATGGCGAGCGTCACCGTCGCCGCTGCGAGCGCAATGCTCGGACCGTTCGTCATCGTCCCGACTCTCGCCATGGCCAACGCGGTCGCCTACGTTTCCGCAGTGGAACGCAAGGGGCGGATCTGGATCACAGTCGCCAGCTGCCTCGCGGTGGCGCTGCCAGCGGTGGCCGGGTGGCTCGGCTGGATCCCGCAGATGTACACCTTCGTGGACGGCGCGATGCAGATCCGCCCGTGGATGATGAAGCTGCCCGAGGTGCCGACCTCGGCGTTCTTGTTCATCACGAACATCGCCCTCGTAGCGTCGGGTGCGCTGTTCGCCGCCCGGCTGCGTGACGAGCTGCTGGAGAGCCAGCGCCGCCTCCAGCTGCAGGCCTGGCAACTCGAGCAAGCAGTTCCCGAAACCAGCCAGGGTGTGATCGACTCACACCCACCGGTGGTCAGCGTGCGAGCCTGAACGGTGTCCGCCGCCGATCCCCCAGCTAGCTACTCGAGGTCGGCGGCGGCTGGCT
>JAUILJ010000846.1 GCA_030433055.1 Polyangia bacterium | reverse complement strand
GGAGGTGGTGATGGGACGACACACCTGGTCCGTCGGGCTCGCCGTGAGCGCGCTCGGGGGCTTGCTTTTGGTTGGATGCGGAGACGATGGTTCTGGTGGCGGAGGCGCTGGAGGCAGCGCAGGCGCGAGCGGGAGCACGAACGGCGGCAGCGGTGGCTCCGGCGCCAGCGGAGGGTCCGGAGCGAGCGGCGGTTCCTCGGGGACCGGAGCGAGCGGCGGCAGCGGCGCGAGCGGGGGCAACGGCGGCTCAGCCGGCAATGCGGGCAACGGGGGCTCAGCCGGCAACGGCGGATCCTCGGGGAACGGCGGCTCCGGCGGCGGTGGCGGCGCCACCCTGGGTGGCTGCGATATGTTCCCTGGAGACAACCCGTGGAACACCGACATCTCCGGCTACGAGGTGCACCCGAACAGTGACAACTTCGTCGACTCGATCGGCCGCCAAGGTCGGTTGCACGCCGATTTTGGCACCGTCTACGACGGCGGCCCGATCGGCATTCCCTACGTCATCGTCCCCCAGAACCAGGCGACGGTCCCGGTGAGCTTCGACTACGCAGACGAGAGCGATCCCGGCCCTTATCCCATCCCACCGGATGCGCCGATCGAAGGCGGTCCAAGCGGAGACGGTGACCGTCACGTGCTGGTGCTCCAGCAAGGCGCGTGCAAGCTGTTTGAGCTGTTCTACGCCTACCCGCAGAACAACGGCGCGAGCTGGGACGCGGGCTCGGGGGCCATCTTCGACCTGAGCAGCAACGCGCTCCGCCCCGATCGCTGGACCTCCGCGGACGCCGCAGGGCTACCGATCCTGCCTGGTCTGGTGCGCTACGACGAGGTCATCGACCAGGGCGAGATCCTCCACGCGCTGCGCTTCACCGTGAGCACCAGCCAGGGCGGCTACATCGCGCCCGCAACTCACAGCGCAGGCTCCGGGGGAGCGAACACCCCGCCCATGGGCTTACGTTTCCGCATGAAATCAGGCTACGACTGCAGCGCGCTGTCCGCGGAGGTGCAGGTGATCTGTACGGCGCTCAAGCGCTTCGGCATGTTCGTCGCGGACAACGGCTCGAACTGGTACATCAGCGGCGCGCACGACATGCGCTGGAGTGACGAGAACCTGAGCGACATCGCGCAGATCCGCGGAGACGCCTTCGAGGCCGTCTACACGGGAGACATCACGCCGTGGTGAGCTGACTCCCCTCACCCCCAGACCCCGCGCTGGGACCCGCGCTGGCAACTCCGTGGGCTCAGCGCGCGGCTTGGCAGCAGCGAAAGCCCGTTTGCGCCCCCGCGTAGTTCTCGCCGTGGGAGCCGGTGGCTGCTCGGCAGCGGTTGCGGCCCTTGAGCCACCAGCCGCCGCGAAGGATCGAGCGATGGCCTCCGCCACCCCGGGTGGTCCACTCGTCCACGTTGCCCACGATGTTGTACACGCCAAACGGGCTCTTGCACTCGTTCAGAGAGTCCCCGGGGACGCGCTGGTCGTTCAGCTTGCCCCGTGAGGTGAACAGGTCCGGTCGGTCGTGATTGCAGGCGGCGCCGTCGCGTTTGTACCCGTACGGATATGGCAGCGCGTCGGGTCCTTCACAGGCGAACTCCCACTCCGCCTCGTAGCACAGCCGCTTGCCGAGCTTGCCGCACATCAGCTGTGCCTCGCCCCAGGACACGTTCACGATCGGATAGGAGTAGCTCGGCGGCGTGAACTCGTAGCGATCGATGCAGTAGCGCATGGGTTGCTTGGCGCCCTTGCACACGCTGGGCTTGAACTCCCCGCAGGCGCGATTCGGCATGCCGGGGTCGTCCACCCAGTACTTGCACTCCTGGATGGGCAGCGTGCAACGCTCACCCTCCACCAGAACCATATCCGCGGGGCAAGCGTCTTCCGCCGTGGAGTACCCGGCACGCTCGCCGACGTCAGGCAGCCGGGCGCCGGGGTGCTCGAAGGAGCGCTTTCCGGGAGGATCCCGTGGTTGGTCCGTCTCTGCGCTCGGCGGGTCCGAGGGCGCCGCTGCGCTCGGTGACTCCGGAGGCGCGGGTGGCGCCTTGAGAGGCGGTCTCGACGGCGGCTCCTGATCGCCCTCGGCCTCAGCGGGTGCAGCGCAGCAGCGGAAGCCCGTGCTGTAGTCGTGGTAGTCGGCGCCGTGGCGCATCGTCACGTAGCGGCAACCATCGCCGTTCTCGTGGGAGTCCAGGTAGTATCCGCCCATCAGCAGCGGGCGATCTCCCTGGGTCCACTCGAGCAAGTTGCCGACCAGGTCGTACACGCCCTCGGGAGACACGCACTGGTCAAACGAACCGCCGGGCGCCACGGTACCCCCCAGCTGATTGATGCGTGGGTCGTTCATCCAGTAGGAGTCGGTCTTGCGGCGCCCGTGATGGAGCACCATGGTGGGGCTCCCCGGCTGGTCGACGTTGCACGCGTCTTCGCTCTCTTCATTGCCGTACGGATAGCTGCGTAGCGGCCGCTTCGAGCTCCCGGCGCAGGCGTCTAGCCACTCCGCGGTTGAGCACAGGCGCTTGCCTGCTCGCTGGCAAGCTGCCCCCGCCTCGTTCATGGAGATGTAGCCCTGGGGCACGTTGCCCGGGCCCGTGGTGGCCCGCAGCTTCTCGGCGCCAACCGACTGATACGGCGAGTGCGCCTCACCAGCGGTCGTCTCCAGGCTGGCCTCCCAGCGGTCGATGCAAAACCGACCCTGGATCAGGGCCATGCCCTTGGGGCAGATCTTGCTGGGCTTCTCGTCCGCCCCCCCGGCCACGGGGACGTCGTCCTTGGCGCTCGCCAAGCGAGTATCCTGGAGGTCCTGGCCCGGCGCCTCGGGTTCTGGGGGTGAGACGCGAACAGGTACCTCTCCCGCCACCTGGCGTTGCCCCGCGGAACTGCCTAAGCCAGGTGCAGGCGCAGCGCCCCGGTCCGCTTCCTGACCCAGGACGCCACCCAGCCCATCGCAGCCACCAAGAGACCAGGCCGAGAAGAGCACGCCCCCGCAGATCAACGCGTGCCGCGCGGAGCGCGCGCGCTTCGCACCGACCTTACGACCGAACCCTGCCCCCGCCTTCCTCGTCATGACGCCGCTGAAAGCATCCCATCGCCCCCGGCCGCAGGCCAAATATGGCGGGCCGACTTAGCGAACTGGGCCCCGGGCCGCGACTACGGCGCCGCGCTGACTTCAGGCGGAGCAAGGCTCGACTGCGTCGACCCACAGCACTCGCCACTTTCCGTCGATCTGGCCGAAGTAGAACGCAAGATCGAACGGAGGCAGAGCAATGTAGTGGGTCGCCACCCGCTCGGAACGCTTGGCGGCAGCGATCTGTTGCTCTCCCTCAACCGCCGGGAGCTGTTCGTACTGAACGTTGAGCCTCAGCACCCTGGAGACCTCGTCACTGTGAATCGTGCCTCGGACGCAGGGCAGATCGATGTCGTATTTCTCGGTCTCGCAGCTGTACCGGGGCAAGCGGTTGTCTGACGTGAACCAGTCCCCCTTCGAGCACTGGTTCTCCAAGCGTCCAAATGAGAAGTTCGCTTGCTCCGCAGCGAGGGACGAAAAGTCTGGAAACTGAGTCACCGCCTGAAACGCACCGGGATTGGTGATCAGGAAGACGCCTAGGCTCGGTTCCACGAAGCGGTCCAGGTTCTGCTTGTTGACGACGCCTTCCAGGAACTCGTCGGCAAGCTCCGGGAACGTCTGGGTCGGCTGTGTCGAAGGCGCTTCACTCCCGTCGGGCGTGGCAGTCTCTGCGGGCGCGGCGACCTCGATCGGACTCTGCAGCCTCGACCCGCTGCCGCTGCAGCCCACGGCTGACAGCAGCAAGCAAAACCCCGAAAGCCCCTTCGCTGCCCAGTCTCTCATACCCGAAATTCTCACGCTG
>JAUILJ010000845.1 GCA_030433055.1 Polyangia bacterium | reverse complement strand
GTACCGAGGACGCGACCTAGCAGATCTTACCCACGGCGCCGCGCACAGTTTTGGGCTCTCCGTTTGTCTGGTTGGGGGTGAGGAGAAACACGATGCACCTAACCCCCAAACAAGTCGCCTTGGCCTACATCGACGCATGCAGCCGTAAGGATTTCACCGCCGTCGCGGAGCTGTTGACCAACGACATCCACTTCAGCGGGCCAGGCAACTCAGTGCAGGGCTCTGCGCCCTACCTGGCGATCCTGAAGCGCCTCAGCACGGTGTGGGAGCGCAGCGACGTACAGCACACCTTCAGCGACGGCGACGACGTGTGCGTGATCTACGACTTCGTCACCAATACCGAGGCCGGCGCCGTGCCCATCGTCGAGTGGCTGCACATCGAAGGCGAACGCATTGGTTCGGTGAAGCTGTTCTTCGATCGCCTCAGCTTTCAGCCGGCCAGTGATAGGCTGGCGCGCCACGCTGACTAGAACCCGCGTTCACACACCGGAGGCGCATGTGGCTTACGACGAACGGCTCGCAGCACGCATCCGCGCGCTGCTCTCCAGCTACTCCAACGTCGAAGAGAAGCGGCTGATGGGCAAGCTCGCGTTCCTCGTCAACGGCAGCATGTGCTGTTCGGTCTCCGAGGACAGCCTGCTCATCCGGGTGCCGCCGCAGGATCGCGAAGCGTTGCTCCGCCAAGCCCACGTGAGCCCAATGCAAATGGGCACGCGCACGATGCGGGGCTTCGTGCGCGTCGCGCCGCCAGCATACCGCGGCGCTGCACGCCTCGAGCGCTGGCTGGAGCGCGGGATCGCCGCAGGAGCCAGGGAATAGCTCCAGCCTGCTGCGACTCGAGTTCGCCCGCTTTCAATTGCGTAACGAGTATGTTACACGTTTTGCGTGGACGAAATTGCGGCCGCCATCGCCCATCCGACTCGGCGCAGCATCCTCGAGTTGCTGGGCAGTGGGCGGCTATCGGCCGGTGAGGTCGCGGCGCATTTCACTGACAGTCGCCCGGCGATCAGTCGGCACTTGCGAGTGCTGCGCGAAGCCCAGCTGGTCAGCGTCTGCAACGACGGGCGCGAGATCTACTACGCCCGCTGCCTCGATGCCCTGGCTCCACTGGAATGCTGGCTGGCAGAACTGCGCACGCCACGCAGCTCCCCAGAGCAGCGCTGGCAGCGGCGCTTGGACGCACTGGAGACCGAAGTGCACCGCGTGCGGCGCCGCGGTCAAGCGCGGCCCAGCCATCAAAACCACGCGGAAACAAAAAAGAAGGCAAAGGAAGCTTCATGAGGCAGCCCAACGGGAAAGTCGAGCGCACAGAGCGCGGCGTGGATCTGGTGATCGAGCGGCACTTCAAGGGCACGCTGGAAGACGTCTGGGAGAGCGTGACCAGCTCCGAGAGCACGGCGCGCTGGATTGGGCCGTGGAGCGGCGAGCCGGGCGCTGGCAACACCGTCACCCTCACCATGAGCTTCGAGGAGGGCGCGCCGGAGTGTTCCGTGCACATCGACACCTGCGATGCACCCCATCACCTGGCGGTGCGCACGCAAGACTCGAGCGGCGCTTGGTTCCTCGAGGTAAAGCTCGAGCAGCTGGGCGTCGATGAAGTGCTGATGCGCTTCATTCATCACGTCGACGAACCCGAGCTGGTCGGCGACGCGGGGCCAGGCTGGGAATACTACCTGGACCGTATCGTCGCCGCCCGCGATGGCAGTCCGATGCCGACCTTCGAGGAGTACTATCCGCAGCAGCGAGAGTATTTCCTGGATCAGCTGAAGTAGCCGGAGGCCAAGCTGACGGGCAATATCTGCTAGGGTAGTTCGATGATGGGGGAGCAGCTTCGGGCTACGGGTGCGCGCCGCGTGCCGCGGATTGGTGGCACGCTGGCGATTCGCAGTTCGCTTGCGCTGCTGCGGGATCCCCTCGACTTTCTGGTCAAGTCCCATGAGCGGCACGGAAACGTGTTCCGCGTCCAGGCGGCAACGCGTCAGTTCGTGGTCCTCGCGGGGCAGAGCGCAAATCGCTTCGCAGGCGCCACTGGCCGCGAAGCCCTGGAGTCTCGCACCTTCTGGGGCCGCTTGGCGGAGTACCGAGATTGCCCACACCTGATCCTCGCCGAAGACGGCGACCCCCACCGCACTCAGCGCAAGCACTACGGAGACGTGCTGTCCAAGCACATCGTGGACCACCGTCGGGCCGGCTGTGACGAGATCGTGCAGCGCACCTTCAAGGCGGATCGCGACGGCTTGCTCCACGTGCAGGATCAGACACGGCTCCTGATCGCACGCCTCGTGCATCACTGCCTGACGGGAGGCGCAGCGCTGGTCCCAGAGCAAACGACTCGCTCGCTCCTAGAGGTTTTCCGCTGGGAAACGAACACGCTGCTACTGGGCAAGTGGCCCCGGTGGTTGCTCCGAGCGCCGAGCTACCGTCGCCACTACGCCCGCGCCGAGGCGTATATCAGCGAGCTGGTTCGCTCCGAGCGCAACGCCTCGGAATCGGAGCTCGGTGGCTGGTTCGAGCGAGTACGCCAGGGCAAGGAGCGCTATCCCGAGCTCTTCAGCTCAGGCGATCATCGCATGGCGCTGCTGTTACCTTTCGTCGCCGGCGTCGACACCGTGGGCTCGACCCTGGGCTTCGTGCTGGCTTCGATCTGCGCGGACGAAGCCTTGCTGAGCCAAGTGCGCGCTGAGATCAGCGAAGCCTTCGCCGCGGCACACGGCGCTCCAGAGGCGGAAGCGCTCCGCGCTTGCCCCACGCTCTTCGGCTGCGTGATGGAGTGCCTCAGGATGTACCCCGCCGCCTTCTCAATCTACCGAGGAGCAACGCGAGACTTCGAGTTCGAAGGTGCGCAGGTGGCGCAGGGTGAGGATGTGGTGCTGTTCACCAGCGCCACCCACTTCGATGCTCGCTACTTCCCAGAGCCGCGCCGCTTCGATCCCCAGCGCTACCGCGCACCGCGCTCAGAGCATCGGCAGAAGCACGTGTTCATGCCTTACGGCGCAGGGCCCCACGTTTGTCTGGGCGCAAGCATGGGTGAAGCCATGCTCCTGCTGGCGAGCGCGAGCATCCTGCAGCATCACCGCTTGCGTGCGGCGAACCACCGCCCTGTGAGACACACGTTCGACCCCTCCCTCAGCGTGCACCCCAGCGTGCGGCTGCGCATGGACTGAGCCTGCCGGCTACACGTACGCGTCGCGCTCGTAGCACCACGTGAAGTGCCGCTCCCTCAGCGCTAGCGACTGGATCACCCAGTGGCCAGAAGCCTTGGCGTGCGCGGTATCGTGGTCCCAGCGGGCAAGCGCCTTGTTCGTCGCCTGCATGTTATGCTCACCGCTTGTCCTATCGCCTCCTCGCCTCCCAACGCGCTCATCGCCCAGCCAGGCGGTTGGCGCTGCACTGCGCGCTGCTCTGGAACTGCGCGCTGCTCTCGAGCGGTGCGATCGCTCTCGCTTGCGGCTCTGACGGCAGCAGCACCGCAGGTGCCGGCGGCACCAGCTTTGGTGGCGCTGGCGTCGGCGGCTCAGCCACCGCCGGCAGCGACAGCGGAGGCACGAGCGGAGCGAACGGAGGCGCGTCAGGGAGCGCTACCTCTGGTGGAGCGTCCGCCGGCGGCAGCTCCGCAGCTGGAGCTGCCGGCAGCTCAGGCAGCGCCGGGAGCGGCGGCGGCGCAGGTTCCGCACCGTGCACGACCCGCATCACCTATGGCTCTGCGTGGATT
Organism: Polyangia bacterium; assembly: GCA_030433055.1. Classification (GTDB taxonomy): domain Bacteria; phylum Myxococcota_A; class Polyangia; order Polyangiales; family Polyangiaceae; genus JAHBVY01. The sequence continues at coordinate 149 of JAUILJ010000845.1, read as the reverse complement.
CGCGGAGGGAGCCACCCGAACGACTACGACGATGCGAATGGCGTGATCACCTGGGACGGCCGCTGCGAGGTGGACAGCTCCGGCAACGCCTATGCAACGCTGTCCAACGGTTGGCAGCCGTTCTTCAAGGGCAAAAACTGCATCCTCGC
>JAUILJ010000844.1 GCA_030433055.1 Polyangia bacterium | reverse complement strand
TCTTCCTCACTGAACCCCTTCTCTTCGTGAGCTGGATCTTCATCGCGGTAGTGACCCTGATCTGGGGGCGCGGCGTGTTCTGCGGCTGGGTGTGCCCGTTCGGAGCGCTGACTGAGCTGCTGTTCAAGCTCGGGCGGCTGCTGCGCTTACCCAACTACGAGCTCCCGGAGCGGTGGCACCTCAAGCTGCGCCACCTCCGCTATCTCGTGCTAGCGCTGCTCGTTGGAACGTTTCTCTACTCCAGCGAGCTCGGGGAGCGGCTTGCTGAAGTAGAGCCGTTCAAGACCACGTTCTTCGTAGCACCATGGACCCGCTCAGCTGGGTTCATTGCCTGGTGGCTACTCCTGCTCGGCGTGAGCCTGGTTTGGTGGCGCCCGTTCTGTCGCTACGTCTGCCCGCTCGGGGGAGGACTCGCGCTCGCGAGCAGCTTTCGCCTGTCGGAACCCTACCGCCGACGCTTCTGCGAGTCGTGCAAGATCTGCACGAAGGGTTGCGAACCCCGCGCCATCGACTCCAAGGGCCGCATCGACGCTCGAGAATGCTTGTCCTGCATGGAGTGCGAAGCCAATTTTCGCGAGGAAACGGTTTGCCCACCCTTGATCGGGATCGCACGACTAACGGCCAAACGGGACGGACAGCTGGCCACGACAGACACTGCCCGCCTCGGGCAGCTCGCACGCGCCGCGGAGCCCACCTCCCGCTTCGCCCCCAGGCTTCCGAGGGGTCATGAGAGCTAGCATTTGCCTGCTTTGCGTCGCGCTGCTCACCACCGCGACCTCCGCGCAAGCGCGGGTGTGGGTCGCGGGAAGGGATGCGCCTACCGTCGCCGGCTGCGTGGCACGCGCTCGCGCTGGGGATATCGTCGATGTCCCAGCTGGGACTTGGCACGAGAGGTTGACCCTGGACGCCGCCATCACTCTTAGAGGTCGCGGCGGGGTCTTGGACGGTGGGGGTGAGGGCACGACGTTGCGTATCCGCGCGGCGAATGCCAGCGTCGTGAACCTCAAGGTACGTGGAAGCGGAACCGACGTCGGAGCGCCCGATTCCTGCATCTTCGTCGAGAAGTCGGCTACGTCCACCCGCATCGAAGGCAACACGCTCTCCAGCTGTGGGTTTGGCATCTGGATCAACGAAACGGAACGGGTCCAGCTGATTGAGAACCGAATCGTTGGGTCGCTAGAGGGACATCGTTCGAACCGGGGCAACGGAATCCAGCTGTTCAACGCCGCGCACTTGGTAGTGCGCGGCAACGAGATCAGCGGCGGACGCGACGGCATTTACGTGTCTGCCGTCGAAGACAGCCTGATCGAGGCCAACACCTTCGAGGAGTGTCGCTACGGCGTGCACTACATGTACTCGTATCGCAACACGCTGAGGAAGAACGTCGGGCGCCGAAACAAGAGCGGCTACGCGCTCATGGGCAGTCGATACATCAAGGCCATCGATAACGTCGCGGTCGACAACGAGGAGCGAGGCATCCTGCTGCGAGACGTTGAGTACTGCACGATCACGGGGAACCAACTCGCACGCAATGGATTGGGCTTCTTCATCTACTCGAGCACGAGCAATGAGATCAGCGGCAACTGGATCGCATACAACGAAGTCGGAATGAAGCTGTGGGCAGGGAGCGTGAGGAACAAGGTGCAAGGCAATGCGTTCGTCGCCAATCGCACGCAGGTCTTCTACGTCTCCTCTGAGGACCTGCTTCTTGGAGCAGACGCACCAGGCAACTACTGGAGCGACTACACCGGGTGGGATCAGAACAACGACGGCATTGGGGACCGGCCGTACCGGCTAGACAGCTTCACGACGAATCTGACGCATAGGTTCCCCGCAGCCGTCTTCCTGCTCCGCTCGCCCACGCTAGAGTTGCTCGCACACCTCGAGCAAACCATGCCCGTCTTCCGGGTCCCTACACTGATCGACCAGAGTCCGTTGCTCGCGAGTCCGATCCACGAGGTCAGCGCCGCCGCGGCGCAGGGCTCACTCGCGGTCGCCGAACCCTCGCTAGCGGAGGAGGAGCCATGGAGTCGATAGAGCTACGGGACGTCAACGTGCGGTTCGGGCGAGTCGTGGCGCTCGACGGGGTGAGGATCACCGTACGAACTGGACAAGCTCTGACTTTGCTAGGGCCGAACGGTGCAGGAAAATCGACGCTAATCAAGGTGCTGCTGGGCCTCGTTCGCTCGAATGGTCAGCTCCTCGTAGACGGCAAGGCCACGCATGTCGACAACGCATTCAAGGCGCGCGTCGGCTACCTCCCAGAAGCGGTTGCCTTCCCTGAAAACCTATCGGGGAAACAGCTGCTGCGCTTCTTCGCGAGAGCGCGGGGCATGCCCAACTCTCGCGTAGAGGAGGTACTCGAGCGCGTAGGGTTGAGCGCAGCCGCCAGGCGTTCGATTCGGGGGTACTCACGAGGAATGCGCCAACGCCTGGGTCTCGGCGCCGCGATGATTTCACAACCGGCACTACTGGTCTTGGACGAGCCAACCGGAGGGCTGGATCAAGAGGGCCTGGGGGTGCTCTGGAGCGTCCTCGCCGAGTGGCGTGCACAGGGCCGGATGGTGGTGATCTCAACCCACGATCTCAGCCTGATGGAGCATCGAGTGGATCACATGTGCCTGTTCAAGGCTGGACGACTCATCACTGAAGGCTCCCCCGCTTCCCTGAGGCAACAGGCAGCGATCCCGGTCAGAGTCGACTTCGATCTAGCCCCGGATCTCGGCGCCCAACACGCCTTCGCTGCCAAGGTGGGGGCTACGAATGGATGTAGCGGCCTGCAAATCCAAGCGAACATGGCGAGCCTGCAGGTGTCCGCTGAGCAACTACTGGCGGTAATCGACCTCACTGGCGCTGTACCTGGAGCGGTCACCGGAGTGCGGGTGGTCGAGCCAGGACTGGACGTGGTGTACGACGAACTTCTCAAGAGAGCGAGCTGAGCCATGGGACGAGTTGGCCTTGCCTTGTTGGTGCATGAATTCTGGGAGCGTGCCCGCGATCGCTGGGTCCTCACCATCAGCGCCCTGTTCGCGTTGCTGTGCTCTGCGGTGACCCTCTACGGAAAAGGAGCGGACGGGGTGGGCACTCAACTCACTGGACCCAGCCTGGTCACACTCACGAGCCTGTTCGTTCCACTCGTCGCCCTGGTGTTGGGACATGACGCCGTGGTTGGCGAACGGGAACGAAACACCCTCGGCATGCTCTTGTCGCTCCCCGTATCTCGCTTGGAAGTCGTCATCGCCAAGTTTGTGGGCCGGTTGCTGGCGTTGCTGTGCTCAATCGCGCTGGGCCTCGGAGGTGCCTTACTCGTGGCGGGTGGGCAGGCGACTGTTCTGCTGCGGTTTGCGCTCCCGACCAGCCTACTCGGCGCGTCGTTCTTGGCTGTGGGCGTTCTCATCTCCTCCACGAGCCAGCGCCAAGTAGGAGCGGCAAGCCTCGTGGTTGTCACGTGGTTCGCGCTGGTGTTCTTTTACGATCTGGGTCTGCTGGGATTGTTGGTCGTGTCGGACGGGCAGGTGTCACCGGCGACCATCGGCTGGTTGGTTCACCTCAACCCGGCGGGACTTTTCCGCACTGAAATGTTGCGAAGTTTCTCAGGTCCGGGCGCGCTCGACCATCTCGGTGTTCGCGCTGGCAGCCCTGGGAGGGCCGCTGAGGTGCTCACCTGGATCGGTTGGAGTGTGCTCCCCCTCAGCCTAAGCGCGCTGCTTCTCGCGCGAGAAAAGGAGATGCGATGAAGTCGATTGAGCCAAAGCGTGTTGACCCCGCAGCTCGGCGTAGATGGGCACGCCGCGGGACAAGGCGTGGCTGAGTTTCTCGATCACCAGCACGGCGGCGCCCTCGCCCATGACAAAGCCGTTGCGATGGGCATCAAATGGGCGGCACGCGAGGTTGGGG
>JAUILJ010000843.1 GCA_030433055.1 Polyangia bacterium | reverse complement strand
GGCGGCTCACTGGTGGCTCCCCGTCTCGCTGCTCGCGGGCACGGCGCCAAACGCGCACGAAGAGCTCCAGCGTGAGCAGAGCCAAGAGCGCGAAGGCGACATGCGGAGAGACATCGATGCGCGACGCTTGAGTGTTCTCCGGGCTAGCCAGGCGAGTCTGCGCGGCGGCTTCCGACTGCCGCCTCAGCTCGTCTGCCGACAGGCTAACGATGCGAAACGTCGCTTCACTACCCTGATCCACGCGGTAACGTCCGAGGCGGTCCGGTGTGACGCGCCGAGTGGCGGGCTGCGTCTCCTCCGCAGTGACTAGCTCCGGCTCCAGCTCACCCTCGGGGCCGGTCACCTTGAGCTCTCCGGTGGCGGGGAACAGCCAGGCGACGCCTGCGGTAGTGCGAGCTGGGCCGCCGAGGCGCTCGGCCTGCTGCAGCAGGTGATCGAGCAGCGCCAGGAACGCCGGGCGCAGCGCGATGTCGCTTTGCTCTGCGGAAATTGGGAGCCCGACGACGTAGGCTTGACCCCGACCCACGTTTCGTCGAGCCATGAATGGCCGACCATCGGACCAGCGAGCGAGCACTTCGGCGTCGCTTGGGAGCGCTCCTTCCAGGACCGCGCGCCCCTTGGGTGCTAGCTGGTCGAGCCCGCTCGCGTCGCTCAGTAGCCAGGCCAGGCTCGTGGGGTCGAGCCCAGCGACGTCGGTAGGCTCCCAGCGCACCGCGTCGAGGAACGGGTCGAGCTTGGCGGCGAGCTGAGCGCGAGCAGCAGCCGGGCCGGCGAAGAGCACAGCGACGCGACCTCGCTCGAGCCACTTCTTGATCGCACTGCGTGCCTCTGGCGACAGCCCCGCGGGGTCATCGAGCACCAGCGCTCGCAGACCATCGAGCTCCTTGGGATCGTCGGGCGCCAGCGCCAGGGGCTGAATCGAAAGGTCGGCACCGAGCGCAGAGAGCGCGTGCTCGACCAGCGTCGGTCCCCCGGTGACGGTGCTGCTGCGGGTCGCGTCGCTCAGCACACCCACGCCCATCGCGGCTGCCTTGGGGCTGATTGGGCAAGCGTCGTTCTCCATCAGATCGTCGCTGCCATTCAGGAACACCTCCCAGCCGCTCGCGTCAGACGGCAGCTCGAGGGTCAACTCCTGGGAGCCAGCCTGGGAGGCCAGCGCCGCGGCTTTTGGTGCGGCCTCCGTCGCTGGCTTGCCGCTGGGGCCGAGGCCGGGCGTCACGGGACGGAGCCTGAGCTCTCGCCCAGTGGTGGCGCTGGCTTCGGTGCACACGACCTGAGCCGAGACAGTGTTTCCGCGCGCAATCGCTCCCGCCAAGCCGCAGTCCTTGACGGGCTTCTTCAGTGCTTCCAACGGCGCGACGACTGGGATCTTTCCATCCGGGATGGGCTCCCCCGCGAGGTCGCTCAGCAGTACTACGCGCTTGTCGGTGTGAGGGAGGCGCTCGAGCGCGGAGCGGGCGAGCTGGGTGGCTCCGGCGAGATCGGTGTCCCGATCCGTGCCGTGCAGCTTGCTCAGCGTCTCGCGGGCCAGCGCGAGATCGGTCGTCGCTGCCAGGACAAGTCGGGCGGGAGCACCGGCGGCGACGATGGCCACTGCGTCCCCCTCGCGAGTGGAGTCGAGGAGCTCTTCCGCGCCAGCCAAGGCCTTCTCGATACGCCGCTCCCCGTCAGGCGCCCTCGCGCGCATGCTCCCGGAGTCGTCGATCACGATGGCCAGCGCCACCGAAGCGCCGCTGCTGCGGTCGAGCGCCAGGCGCGAGCAGCGAACGAACGGCGTGGCTCCCAGCAGGGCCAGCAGCAGAATCATTGCCGCGCGGATTGCAAACAGCGCGCGGTCCTCGAGCCGAGTGCGCTGGCGAGCCACCGGCGGCGACGTCGGTACCAGCTTCGCTGCGGGAAACTCTCGCTCCTCCGCGCGGCCGCGGCGCAAGAGGTGCGCGAGCAGCGGCGCCAGCACCAGGCCGGCGATACCCAGCGCCGAGAGCACCAAGAAGCTCATCCGGGCCGGCCCTCCGCGGCGCGGATGATCGCCCGCACGACGTCAACGGGGTTCTCGGAGCTATTGCATACGACCAGTCGCCCGCGGCGCCCGACCAGTCGCTGGCGCCAGGTGTCCTGAAGTTTGGCCAAGGCGGCCAGGTAACCATCGCGTGCAGTCTCGGCGTCCGTTTCCACGACGTATCGTGTCTCCGTGGCGCGCAGGCGTAGCGGGCCGCTGAGGCTGAAGTCTGCTTCCAGTGGATCGAGGACCTGGACGACGATCAGCGTGCGGCGCTGGGCGCCAAGCGAAGTGAACTGGTCGAGCGCCTCGACTGGCAGGTCGAGCAGGTCACTGAAGAGTATGACCACGGCGCCGCGCCGAGTGTGCCGCGCGACTGAGGCGATGACCCGCTCCAGCTCAGCGCTGTCCAGGGGCCCGGGCTCGCTGGGCTCTGCCTGCTCGAGGCTGCCGACGATGCGCTCGAAGGCTTCTCTGCCGCCCATTGCTGGCAGCGAACGCACACCGCTACCGCCGAGCCACTCCACGGCCACGGGATCTCCTGCGCCGATGGCGATCCGCGCGAGCGCGGCTGCCAAGAGTGCAGCGAACGCGAGCTTTGCGCCCTTGGCGCGCTCGCTCCTGAAGCCCATGGAGGCGCTACCGTCGACGATCAGCCGCAGCACTCGATCCGTCTCGGTCTCGAACTCCTTGATCATCAGCCGCCCGTGCCGCATCAACGCGCGGTGGTCGAGCCAGCGCAGGTCGTCGCCCGGGACGTACTCGCGGTGACCCCCGAACTCGATGCCGGCTCCTTTGCGCGGGCTGCGGTGCAGGCCTGCGTAGACGCCGTCGGCCACGGTGCGCGCGGTGAGCCGCAGCGGGGACAGCTCACCCCAGTCCAGCCCCTTCGCCAGGTTCAGCTGGGGCATCAGCTGGTTCCCAAGCTGACCGCAACGCCCGCAGCGATGCCCAGCAAGGCCGCAACGATCGCCACCAGTAGCCAGAGCTTGCTGTTGCCCTGCTCGGCGCTTGGTTCGGGGCGCGGGTCTAGAGTTACCGCTGCCATGTCTACTTCCGTGCGGCTCAAGCTATCCGGCAGCTTCATGTCGTGCTGAGTGTCCGTCAGCGATAGGTCGTCCTTGCTGGGCGGAGCGATGGACTGGGTGTCGTGGGGGCTTTGCAGGGCCTGGCGCAGCGCTTCGCGCAGGTGCCGCGCCGAAGGGTAGCGGGCCTCGGGTTCCTTCGCCATGGCGTGAAGCACGACCGACTCCAGCGCTGGGGGGATCTGGCGATCCGGCGCTTGACTCGAGGGAGGGAGCGGCTCCTCCGTGAGGTGCGCGGTCATGATGCCGATGGGCGTGTTGCCCCTGAACGGCAGCTTGCCGCTGATCAGCTCATACAGCAGCACGCCGGCGGAGTAGATGTCGCTGCGCGCGTCGACTTCGTCGCCTCGAGCCTGCTCGGGCGCCATGTACTCGGGAGTGCCGAAGACCATGTTCTGCTCGGTCAAGGCGGTCATCGACACGCTGGAGGATCCGTGAATGAGCTTCGCCATGCCGAAGTCGAGCACTCGCACCTTGCCGGCGTCGAATGCATCCGTCTCGGCTCCCACGCCTTCGAGGATCACGTTGCCGGGCTTCAGGTCGCGGTGCACCACGCCAGAGCCGTGGGCCACCTCCAGCGCGGTACATATTTCTGTGAGGATTTTTACTGCGTCGTGAACGCGTAGCCTCACCCCCTGCATCAGAACGTCGAGCGCCGTTCCGCTCACCAGCTCGAGGGCCATGAAGAGCTGGCCATCCACCTCGCCGAAATCCAGCAGGCGCACCAGATGGTCGCCCTCGAGTCGGCTCAAGATGCGGGCCTCACGGGTGAAGCGCTTGCTGATCTGGTAGTTCTTCACCAGGTGACGGTGGAGCACCTTG
>JAUILJ010000842.1 GCA_030433055.1 Polyangia bacterium | reverse complement strand
CCCCGCGGAATTCCGCCTCTCGCTGAGCGGCACCCCGGTGGAGAACCGCCTGGACGAGCTGTGGAGCCAGCTGCATTTCACCAACCCGGGGCTGCTCGGGGGTCGTTCGGACTTCGACACGCGCTTCGCCCGCCCCATCGCCGAAGGCCAAGCCGGAGCCGCTCAGCGGCTGAGGACCCGCATTGCGCCGTTCCTGCTCCGGCGCCTGAAGCGCGATGTCGCCCCGGAGCTGCCGCCGCGCACCGACGTGACGCTGTACGTGGAGCTGACCGACAGCGAGCGCGCTTCCTACGACGCGGTGCGGGCGGCCACGGAGAAGGAGCTGGCGAGTCAGCTGGGCGCGGGCGGCAGCGTGCTGGCGGCGCTCGAGTCCCTGCTGCGCTTGCGGCAAGCGTGCTGTCACCCGGCGCTCTTGCCCGGCCATGTGGGGTCAGCCAGCGACACGCCGCCTTCTTCCAAGGTCGCGCTGCTGGTCGATCACCTGGAGCGCGCCGCCGCCGAGAGCCACAAGAGCCTGGTGTTCAGCCAGTGGACCAGCTTGCTCGATCTGGTGGAGCCTGCATTGCGCGGAGCGAACCTGGACTTCGTGCGCCTCGACGGTAGCACCGCGAACCGCGACGCGGTGGTTCAATCTTTCCAGGCGGAATCAGGGCCGCCGGTCATGCTGATCTCGCTCAAGGCAGGCGGCACCGGCTTGAACCTGACCGCGGCAGACCACGTCTTCTTGCTCGATCCGTGGTGGAACCCGGCGGTAGAAGATCAGGCCGCCGATCGCGCTCACCGCATCGGCCAGGAGCGCCCCGTCATCGTGCACCGCATGGTGGCGGAAGACAGCGTCGAGGAACGCATCCTCGCGCTGCAGGAGCAGAAGCGCGCCATCGCCGACGCGGCGCTCGGAGAAGGCGACAAGGCGCTGAGCTTGACCCGCGAGGACTTGCTGGGCTTGCTGGGCTAGAACTTCGGGAATGCGCACGCACTTCGCAGGAACGCCCATCGCCACCCCCGAAGGTAGTGACGGCGCCGCTGTCGTCGCGGTGGATCCAGACTTCGCGGTGGGCTTGGGCTTTGCGGCATTGCCCCAAGTGCCTGGCGCCCAAGCACTGAGTGGGCGCCACCCATTTCCCCAAGGTTCGTGCTCGAGCCGATCTCGAACCGTACTAGCGGAATCTCCCACTGGAATCCCCCTCCGATCGCTTACGGCTGTTTTGCTGCGCGATTGCGGCACTAGCGGCCAAGTTGCCGCCCAAGTTGGCCGGTGGGGTCAACTCGGGGATCGCTTGGTCGAGGGGCGCTAGCTCACCCTGGCCAAGCTCCGCCGCAGTGCGCGCCGCGCGCTTGTAGTTGTGGATCATCTTGCTCGACGCATGCCCGGTTCGGTCCGAGATCCATGTCTCAGTCTTCCCGTTGGCCAGGCTGTGGGTGATGAACGTGGCGCGCAGATCGTGAACGCGAATCGGACGTCGCGCCTTGCTCCGCTCGAACAGCTCAGGGCGCTCCGCGTCCAACCCGATCGCGCGAAGATGCGCCCGGAGCTTGGTGGGGCACTCGGTACGCGAAACCGGTCGCCCGTGGTCATCCGTGAACACAAGATCTGCCGCCTCTGTGTTCTCGGCGAACTGGTCGCGGTAGCAGGCTAGCGCGCGCGCTACTCCCGGATCCAACGCCCATGCCCTCGGGTCATCCGTCTTGTTCTCGTCCAGTCTGAGCGTGCCTCTCTCGAGGTCCAGGGCGCCCCACGTGAGCGCCAGAGCTTCGCCTAGCCTCATTCCCTCGCGAGCCAGGAAGCCCCACAGCAGGCGCGCCTGGAGCGGCACGGACGTCTCAGCCAAGAGGCGCCGGTCTTCGTCGGCGTAGAGGTAGTTCAGCGCCTTGCGCTCACCCAACGGCGGCAGGAACGCGCGAGGCAGCGGACTGTGCGGGATGAGCTTGAGCGGGTACTCGGCCAGCCTGAAGACCCGTTGCAGGATCTGCGCGACTTGCCGAACGCTCGCCTCTGACAACTCGCTTGGCAGGCGGTTGATCAGATCCTCGCAGTCGTCCAGCGTCACCCGGTCAATGGGCTTGCTGGCCAGCGGGTGCGGATAGATGTGCTTGCCAAGCCGAAACTCGTCCGTGTTCGCGGTTCGCTTCATCTTCAATCGCTTCGGGAAGCGCTGGGCCAGCCTCCCGCTAGTCCAGTCCTCTGCCACCTGGCGGAACGTCGGCACCGTTGCGCCCGGCTTGAGATCCTTCAGCTCGCCACCGCACATCTCAGCGACGATCCCGAGCAACACCTTCAGCATGGGTGCGTCCGCGTCGGCTACTTGCTCAAGCGGCCGCTCGATGCGCTCGAGGGGCGCGCCCGACTTCTTCAGCCGGGCCTTCACGTCGACTAGCACCGCGCGGCGCCCCTCGGCTTCGGTGGGGGTGAGCCCCGGGCGCAGAGCGAAGGTCTTCCGCCCTGCTTTCCCGAGGCGCACGCGCCAGCTGAACCCCGCTTCCGTAGGGAGCAACTCTCCGTGTCCCCAGCCCTTCTCAGTCCTTGCCTTAGGCATGCTCGCCTCCAATCTCGAGCTGAACCCCAGCTCCCCGGTGGGTGCCGCACTCGCGGCACACGTTGACGTTCTGCCCCCACCACGTGGAGCACACGGCGCACTCCCACTTGAGCTCTGCGCGTGGCTGGTGAGGGCGAGGGCGCGCCGTAGCGCGCCGCTTCTCGGGTGGCAGGGGGCTACGCACGACCGGCCCCCGCGAGCACTCGAGCGATCCGTTGACCTGCCGCGATGGCCGCTCGCACGCGCTCCGCGTCGCCCGTGACGGTGGTCCATTCGCGCATGCGCCCGTCTGCGTCCTTGCGAAACGAGACCATGAGCAGGGCGCCGTTCGGCTCGGCGGTGATCAGCGCGAGCATCATGACTGCCCCTCCTTGCTGGCCTCGTAGGCCTCACACTCCGCGGCGTACTCCTCGGTAGTCGGAGCCAGGTCGATGCGTGAGAGCAGTTCCGTTGCGTCTTTCAGTCGCCGGACCAAGCGCGCCAGCGTGCGCTCGATGTCGTCGTCCGTGGCGAGCTCCCGACCGCAGGAGTCCTGGTGCTCCTTGAGCGCAAGCAGCGCGGCGGCGTCGTCAGCGAGGGCCTGTAGAAGCTGCTCGTGCATGTCGACGCGGCGAGCGTCGGGGGTGCCGCTGTTCGACACATCGATCCCCATCATGCCGAGGGCCAGCTCGGCGAGCGTCTTGTAGCGCGGCTCCTCGAGTAGGCAGTTCGAGCGCGCCCGGTCACGCCCTCCCTGGGCCGCAAGCAGCTTCGCGCGATGGTCTTCGATCTCCTGGTGTAGCGCGCTCATTTGGACACCTCGGCTTCGGCCCAGTCGCCCAAATCGCACGCCGCATGTAGCCGCGCAGCAACGCCCTCTACGATCGTCACCACGTCGATCCCGGCGGAGAGGTAGATCGCGGGGTCGGGGGCCATGAGCGCACCAAGTTCGCTCACAGCGTTTCGGATCGCGGCGTCGAGGATATCGGCGCGGGTTTTCTGCGTCTCGAGGCAAAGCACGCTGGCCAGCGCCTCCCGAGTCTCCTCGGACATACCCGCGTAGCGAACCTGGGAATTTGGGCGCGCTTCGGGCGCAGTGGTAGTTTGTTCAGACGTTGACATAGGACCTCGTTTCCTGTGTTGGCCAGGCCCGTCGCGGTGTTCGCAGCACTCGGCGGGCCGACTTTTGTTTAGCGTTTCTTGCGTGGCTTCGCGGCTTCGATCTCAGCGTGCCAGCGGCGGATTGCTTGCCGAATGACATCGCTCATGCTGAGTCCCGTTTCCTCGCTGATACGGTTCAGCATAGCGATCTCTTCGGGTGCTATCCGAAGCTGAAAGCGCTCCGATTTGTTGCCTCTGACCATCGCGATAGGTGTACGGACAAAGTCAGCACGG
>JAUILJ010000841.1 GCA_030433055.1 Polyangia bacterium | reverse complement strand
CGGAATCATCAGCGTTGCGCCCTCGCGGATGAAATTACTGTTCAGGTTGTTGGCTTCGCGCAACAGGTCCACCCTGGTGGAATAGAGGCGCGCGATGCGGCTCAGTGTATCGCCTCTGCGTACCCGGTAGTGGGCCCACTGTACGCGCTCATCCTTGCCCAGCTTTGCCAGCTGTTGTTGAAAAGCGGCGGCCCGATCAGGCGGCAGCAGCAACTCCTTCGCCTGCGGTGCTGTCGCCCAGCGCAGGTGGCCGGGGTTGAGTGCGTGCAAGCTGGCCTTGGGTACGCCTGCCAACTGCGCTGCGCGCGCCAGCTCCAACTGACCCCCGGTAGGGACAGCCACGAATGCGGGACGGTTCTGCAGCGGCGGCAGCTCCAGCCCCCGCAAGAAGCACAAGACGGTCATCGGCCAGGTGCAGATGGGCGGCGCGACCGGCGCAGCCTTCAAGTCCATCGGCCGCACCGAAGACAACGACATCACGATCGCCCACCCGCAGATCTCCAGCAAGCACGCCTTGCTGCACAAGATCCAGGGGCAGCTCTACCTCGAGGACCGCGGGAGCGCGAACGGCACGTACGTTCGGGGCCAGCGCATCCCACCGGGGCAAAAGGTCCCCGTACAGAGCGGCGAAAAAGTCTTCATCGGCCCGATGCCCCTCCTGATCCAGGAGGAAGCACAAGAAGTCGCCGTCGTCGTCGAGGACTCCGCTCAGTGGGCTGGGCGCCCACTGTACGAAATCGAGGCGTGGGACCTGGTGATCCAGGTTCCCGATCGCGACAACCCCAAGGAGCTCAAGACGCTCCTCGACCACATCAGCTTCAAGGCCATGCCCGGCGACTTGATCGCGCTGATGGGTCCGTCCGGTGCGGGCAAGACCACGCTGCTCTTGACCTTGAACGGCTACATGCCGCCGACCCACGGTCAGGTGCGCATCAATGGCGAGGACCTGTACGCGATCTACGACGTGCTGCGCGGGTCCATCGGCTACGTGCCCCAGGACGACATCGTGCACCCCGAGCTCACCGTCTGGGAAGCCGTGCGCTACAGCGCGAAATTCCGGCTGCCACCTGACTTCTCGGAAGACGAGATCGATCGGCGAGTCGACATGACCCTGCGCCAGCTTGGCCTGGATAGCGTCAAGCACCTGCAGATCGGTAAGCCCGAAAAGAAGGTGCTGTCTGGTGGCCAACGCAAGCGCGTGAACATCGCGATGGAGCTGGTGACCGATCCGATCATCATGTTCCTCGATGAGCCCACGTCGGGCCTCGCCGCCGACGACACCACGTCCCTGGTTCAGCTCCTCGCGGATCTAGCCAAGCAAACCGGCAAGACGATCATCACCACGATCCACCAGCCGGCGAAAGACGAGTTCGAGAAGTTCAATCTCACCCTCGTGCTCGGCACTGGTGGCATTCCGATCTTCTACGGCCCCACCAAGCCAGACGCCTACCGCTTCTTCGGCACGTTCCTCGAGCGCCAGGGCCGCGCCAACGACATCGACAACCCGCGTGACATGTTCGACATGCTCAACCAGCGGGAAGGACCAATCTTACAGCAGCTCCTCTCCCAGAATCCCCACGCCAGCAAACAGGAGGCGCGGTCCATTGCCGCGCGGGAATGGCACAAGGAGTTCTTCAGCCCGCAGAACCCGACCTTCCAGAAGATGTTCTCGGGGAGGCGCGCCGTGGGGAGCGGCTCGCAACAACAGCTCTCTCGCACCAGGCCCAAGGGGCGAGGCCAGTTTGGTCTGCTGCTCAGCCGCTACTTCAAGGTCAAGGTCAGAGACACCAGCGGTATCGTGATCATGCTCGCTCAGGCGCCGATCATCGGCGTGCTGCTCGCGATGGTGTTCGGCTTCACCAAGGACGCGATCCCCTACTGGTGCTTGGGCGCACTGCAGGAGCTGGGCAAGAAGTTCGGCAGCCTCGGCGGCGGCATCGGAGACACACTGTCGAACATGCAGACCACGCCGGATCACTCCGGCGCCGCGAACTTCCTCGTGGTGAGCGCCGTGTGGTTCGGCACCAGCAACGCGGCGCGCGAGATCGTGAGCGAGCGAGCCGTGTATCTGCGCGAACGCATGGTGAACCTCGGGCTGTTCAACTACGTGTTCTCCAAGTTCGTGTTGCTGAGCATGTTCTGCGTGATCCAGTGCACCGTGCTGCTCGCCATCGTGTTCTTCTCGCTCGGGTTCAATGGTGGGCCCCAGGCGTTCGTGATCGACCTCGGCATATTGGTCGCCGTGAGCATGAACTCGGTGGCCATGGGGCTCTTGCTCAGCACGATGGTGGAGAGCTCCGAGGCCGCGATGGCGCTCACACCCATCGCGCTGATTCCGCAGGTCGTATTGGCAGGCTTGATGGTGCCGATGACCACCAACCCCTACCTGAAGTGGCCGATGTACATCGTGCCCGCTCGCTGGGGATTCGAAGGGGTCGTGGCTCAAGAGCGCCTGGCCATCGCCAACGATCCAGCGTGGATCATCGACATCAAGAAACCGGACTCCTCGAGCCCGCCGGACTTCCTCTTCCAGGGTAAGTTCCACTGCGCCAAGGCGCAGATAGCCAGCGACACCTTCAACGGCGCCTGGGGCTTCGAGAACTGGGAGCTCACGTGGCTGCCTCCCGTGGTGCTCTCAGCGATGATGTTCTCGCTCTTGGTCGTGATCCTCATCATCCTGAAGCGCCGCGATTCCGTGTGAGCGAAGGCTCAGAACAGGCCGCCTCGGAATCGCAGGCCGCCTCCCCTCCCCCAAACCCTCGGCGCAAGAACCCGGCCCGGCGCATCATGCTCTGGGCCGTCATCATCGGCTTCGCGTTGATCTTCGCTCGGGTGCTCTCGAGCGAACTCGAAGCGTCACGCTACGAGAAGACTTGCTCGAAGGGCGACATCGAAGGCTGCTTCAACCTGTGTGTGCGTCGGCCCGAACTCAAGCACAGCTGCGAGAAGGTCCACGCCGCGTGCAAGGCAGGCGACCGCTACGCGTGCGGTGCGGTCCGCTACCTGGAGAAGCACCCCCCAAGGCCTCGCTGGTAGCGAAGCACTCCGATCGGGATTTGGGGGTGAGACGCGACGCACAGCTGCCGAGCTGCCCGCGCAGATTAGATCCCCACGGTAACGCCAAGGCTGTGTTGCGTCGCCGCCGACAGCCCGAGCTCTTGCATCGGCACCACGACCAACCCTGAGGCATGCAACCACTCGAGCTCCGGCGCGTCTACGCCCACGCCCCAGCAAACCACCGCCCGCACCCTGCGCCCCAGTAGCTCCCGCGCGCGCGCCCACACCAGGCTGTCAGCGACCGCGACTTGAGCGCCCAGCTTCATCCCCATCGAGGTGCCCGTACGCCGGCGCGCCGCCGCCTCGAGCCCCACGCGGCGCGCCCACTCGAACGCGGGGCGCTGAGCAGGTGAGTTCGCCAAGGCCTCGACTCGTGCCGCGAAGTGCGCCAGCTCCGTCGGCCCGAGGAGCAACACGCTGGGGTTGATGCGTCCCAGACACTCGTCGAGGTCAGCCAGCGACCCAAGCTTCGCGCACGGCATGAACGAAGTGGTCAACCCGGCAATCGCTCGCGCGTACATGCCGACCGCGTGCTCCCCCGGATCATGCATGGGTAAGACGGGCATGGCCACGTCGTCTCCACTCAGCTGGAGGGCGTGGGGCAGTGAGCGCGCGAGCTCCACCAGCTGGCGGTGGGTCAACCGTACGAATGTCCCACCCCGATACAACAGCAGGGCGAGCTGCTCTGGCGCGGGCTGGTGAACACCGCGCCGCTGCATGGCGCCCGAGCGCGAGCTCGGCGGCCGCGAACTGCGAGCACAGTCCTCGAGTTCACGGCCCTTCCCCATCAAATCGCCCAGCGGCAGCACCCCGTCCACCGACGCTGCCCCAGCGA
Organism: Polyangia bacterium; assembly: GCA_030433055.1. Taxonomy (GTDB): domain Bacteria; phylum Myxococcota_A; class Polyangia; order Polyangiales; family Polyangiaceae; genus JAHBVY01. The sequence continues at coordinate 18 of JAUILJ010000841.1, read as the reverse complement.
ATCCAACCAGCTTCTCCA
>JAUILJ010000021.1 GCA_030433055.1 Polyangia bacterium | reverse complement strand
TCCGCGAGAGCGAGAGCCTGCTGGACGCCCTACCGGCACCTGCGCGCGCGCGGGTCGAGGCGTTCGACCCCGATGCCTCGGCCGGTGTGTTACGGGCTTTTTTTTCCTCGGGGCAACCGGTTGCGGATCGGCCCGTGTACGGAGCGCGACGCCCGGAGTGGCAGGCGCTCGAGGACAAGCTCAAAGCGGACGAACTCTGGACTGCCGCAGGGATCCGTCGGCCCGAGATGCGCGTGGTCAGCTTGGACTCCCATGAATTGAACGACGCCTTCGCTGCGCTCGATCAGGGCCTCGGCTGTGTGCTGGCGGGCGACAACAGCCGCGGTTGGCACGGTGGCGCGTCGCTGACACGCTGGGCACGCAGGGCCGCGGACCTGCCGCGCCTCCAGAAGTTCTTCGCGGACCAGGCAGATCGCGTGCGCCTGACTCCCTTCCTGGAGGGCGTGCCGTGCAGCATCCACGGCCTCGTGTTCTCGGATCCCAGAGCACCCATCGCGGTATTTCGACCGGCGGAGATGCTGGTCCTACGCCGTGCGGAATCGGTTCCTCCAAGTGACGACGGGGAGTTCCTGTATGCCTCCGCCGCCACGGTGTGGGACCCGCCGGGCCCGTTGCGTGAAGAGATGCGCTCGGTGGCCCGCCGAGTGGGCGCGCTGCTGCGGAGTCGCTTCGGATATCGCGGCGCGTTCACCGTCGACGGGGTACTGAACCGAGATGGCTTCTGGCCAACGGAGCTGAACCCGCGCTTCGGCGCGGCGCTCATGCAGATGGAGAAAGTGCTGGGCTACCCGCTCTTGCTGCTCAACTTCGCTGTGATCGCTGGCGACGACGCCGCGCTCGATCCGACCGAAATCGAGGCCGAAGTGCTCGCCAGTGCTGACCGCGAGCGCGCCGCGGACGCCGGCCTCCCGTTGCTCGGGGTGCGCGAGGGGCGCATCGGGCGTGTGGTCTTGAGGGAGCTCAGCGTACGCTTCGCGCGCGAAGGAGAGGCGCCCGACTGCACACTGGAGATCGGACCGGCGCCGACGGGTGCACGGCTGCGGCTATCCTTCGAGCAATCCGCGCTTACCCCAGGCGCGGCGCTCGGTCCCGTGCTGGCGCGGACCCTGGAGTTCCTCGACTCGCGCTACGACCTGGGCCTGGGAAAGCTCGAGGTCTACCCGACCGCGCTCTGATAATTATTCCTTAGGGAAACGCCCGAAGCGTAACCAAAGCCAGGCGACGGACTTGGCGGCGTAGAGGGCGTTGACCAACAGGTACGGGTAGAAGTAGAAATCAATCCGGCCCACAGCCGCGGCGATCCAGATGTACGACGGGTAGTGAACCAGCAGCTTGGCGATCCCCATGGGGATCCCGATCAGCCGCTGGAGGAGCGACCTCGAGGGCGGCTCGCCGGAGGGCGCCAGCGGCGGGTCGCCGGCGATCTCCGGGCGGCGCTGGAAGGTCGTAACTGCGATCCCCGTCGCCAGCACCACCAGCCCAGCAACCCCAAGCAACAGGAACAGGGGCTCCTTACCTTCCAGGTACAGCCGCACACTCACTGCCCCGAGGATCATGAACGCCTTGATCTCGTCCATCAGGAAGTCGAGCAGGTGCCCTTGCTTGGATGCAATCCCTCGAAGCCGCGCAAGCATCCCGTCGGCGCAATCCAAGACATAGCTCGCCTCGTAGACCAGCACCGCGAGCACGAGGCCCCAGTAGCCCGGCCACGACACGAGCAGCACCGTAGCGACGCACGCCACGCCAAAGGCGGCAAGGGTCACCTGGTTGGGTGTGATCGCGGTCCGCTCCAGTAGCTTCACCACGACTGCCGCGAGGGGGCGACACACGAAGCGATTCCACACCAGATCAGGCACCTTCTTCGTGCGCTGGTAGATCTCGACCACGCTGCTCATTGGGCAGCCGGGAACGTACAGGGCATCTTCGAAGCCAGGCAAGCAAGGCGCGAGGCGGCCCGGCTGCCGCCCTCGCTCAGCGTGCTATGACGGAGACCATGAGCAACGGGAGGGGCAGAAGGAAGGAGCGCCTTCAGAGCTACGCGTCCCTCGGGGGATTGGCGGTGGCGGCGCTGTTCGTCGTTCACTGGGCGAACGCGGGACCGGCTGAAGCCCCGGCGGACCCAGGCGCCACGCCCACGGCGTCTCACCCCCACACCCAGCCGCGCCAGAGCGCGTCCGCTAACCCCTCGGCAGCCCCATCGACAGCTCCGGCGCCCAGCGCTGCACCGTCCGAGAAGGGTAAGCCCCAGCGCTACGTCGTGGCCGCGATCGGAGACTCGTTGACCGACGAGCGCACCTACCCCCACGCCTACATGCGCCAGTTGCGCGAGGCGTGTCCGAAGAGCCGCTGGGACAACTACGGCGTGGGCGGCAACATGGTCAATCAGATGCGTCGCCGCTTCGACGCCGACGTGCTCTCCAAGGGCAAGCCCAGGTACACACACCTGATCGTCTTCGGCGGCGTGAACGACGTGTACAGCGACAAGACCGCAGGCCGCACGCCAAAGAAGATCGAGCGCGACCTGAGCTACATGTACGAGCGAGGACGCGGCGCTGGGATGCAGGTGATCGCCCTCACCATCGCGCCCTGGGGAGGCTTCAAGCGCTACTTCAACGAGGAGCGCATGGCAGCCACTAGCTCAGTCAACGCTTGGATCCACGGGGAAGAGGGAGGTCGCGTCGACCACGTCATCGATGCCTTCGCGCTGCTCAGCTGCGGCGAGCCCCAGAAGCTGTGCGAGAAGTACAAGAAGCCGTTCAAAGACGGCCTGCACTTCGGCAAGCTGGGCCACGCCGTCTTGAAGGAGGCCCTGCAGAAAGAGCTGTTCCCGAACTGCAAGTGACTACTCCGCCGACGCGGAGGCCCCGAGCGGCTCCAAGCTCTGCGCGCCTTCGCTGAGCGGCGGCAGCTCCAGCGCCGGCGCAGCCACCGCGAATCTACGCGCGACGGCTTGCGCGACTCGGTTGAACGCCAGAGCTGCAAAACCGTGAGCGACCACCGCGATAGGTGGTGGAACCTGGTGGGTGTAGTACGTCCAGCACTGGCGGCTCGTCCCCCAGTACTCCAAGAACACACCCAAGCTCGAGCCCGCCAGGAAGAGCATGACGTCTCCTCGCGGATCCTTGGGCGTGAGCGTCACCGTCAGCATGATGCACACCACCGCCCAGGACGCCGGCTTGTCTATGGCTGGCCAGAGGAACCAGGTCATCCCGGCGACGAAGGTGGGCAAGCAGAACCAATAGATGCCACGAAATGCCCGCTCCGGGGTGGCTCCCCGCCTCAGCTCTACCCGTTGCCATGCGGCACTGTAGAAGAGGGCCATGCGATCGATACTGATCGCGGCGATCGGCCAAGCCGGGAGGATCCACAGCGGCGGCCGCTCCCGGGTGAAATAGGTCCACAGCTGGGTGGTGGTGCCCCACCACTCGATGACCGCTCCACCGGCCAGGCCGCTGGCCAGCAGCAACAGGTCCCAGCGCGGGGTGACGCGCCAGCAGAGCATCAACGTCATCCAGATCCAGGTCCCCAGCAGCAACCCGTCTACGCCGTTGGCGTCAACCAGATCGCTCCACGAGTACCCCACGCTGCTGCCCACGATCACGATCAAGGTCAGGGTGACGAGGCTCTTCCAGGAGTAGCCGCGCACGACCCAGGCGAGCAGCGTGGGCAACCCGCTGACCGGGGGTGGGCTCACGGCGACGGGAAGCGGCGTCGATTCTACGGCGGGGCGCTCGGACATCTAAACGCCACGAGGGTAGCCAAAGCGCGGGGTTCGCGCAGAGGAAGCAGCGCCCTTGTGAGGCGCGCCGGCACGGCAAAGCTCCAATGAAAGGCCGATCCGGCAGGAGAAACGCCTCTGATCTCGGGAGCTTACGCGAGCCAGCCCGATCCGGGTCCAGAGCACTCAGATCCCGGAAGAGTGCTTGGGAAAGCAGGATTCGTCGGCTATTTACCCCCTCGACATGACTTCTTCTTCGCGAACCGAGAGCTCGAGCACCCAGCGTGGCGAGTCCAGTCGCCCGCGGCCGCGGCCATCCAAGAGTTCCTCCGGCGCGAAGAAGCCCCCCAAGGTCCGCCCCGGCACGCGGCGCCCGGTGTCCGAGCCACTCGTCCCCCTTGGTGGACGCCTGATGTACATCGTCTTCGGCCTCGCGATCTTGCTGATCATCGTGCTGCCAGGATCGTGCATTGGAGACGCCGTGGCCAACGGCGCGTACGAAGGGGTGCGCAAGGTCTTCGAGGCCAATCCGCCGCAGACCAACCGGCCCAGTACTCCCGCGGCGGAGTGGCAAGTCGGTAAGACCCAACCCGTGAGCCTCACGCTCATCACTGCGGACTACAACAAGCTCTACTGCATGGGGCAGCAGGAGTTCGAAGGCTACCACTGCGCATTCATGGACCTGCGCCGCCCATGGCCAGGCAAGCCGGGTCAGCCCCTCGACGACAACAAGCGTGAGATCATCCAGCCCTACCGTACCCCGAACAACGAGCTGATCCTGGTGGGCGGCCTGTGGGCAGAGCCGCACGTGGCCCAGCGCCTGCACGAGGAGCCTCCGCACAGCCGCAACCAGGACCGGCTGGCGCGCTTCATCGCCCACTGTGAACTCAAGTTCGTGGGCAAGCTTCAGAACGCCAAGGTGCGCTGGGCCCCCGGTGGCCAATGGCTGGATCCCGACGGAAAGCACGTGACCGACGGCGTGCCGGTCGCCATCCCAGTGAACTGCGAGCTGCAGTAGTCGAGCAATCGCGCTGAGGTCGTCGAACATCGGCGCCACAGCCTGCTCGGCGGGCCTCACTCGCCGGGCTGCAGCACCTCATCGCCGGAGAACACCCAGGCGAAGAAGCGCTTGACGTCGATCACGATGTGATAGAGCGCCGGCACCAGCACCAGGGTGAGCACGGTGGCGAACAGCACGCCGAAGCCCAGGGAGATCGCCATGGGGATCATGAAGCGCGCCTGAGCGCTGGTCTCGGCGATCATCGGGATCAGACCAAAGAACGTGGTGAGCGACGTGAGGATGATGGGGCGAAAGCGCCTGGCGCCACCGTCGATGATGGCCTGAAAGTCGTCGCTCCCCTCACCGCGGAACTCATTGATCGCCGCGATCAGGATCAACGAGTCGTTGACCACCACACCGCTCAGCGCGACCACCCCCATCATGCTCATCAGGCTCATCTCGTAGCCCATGGCGATGTGGCCGAGCACGGCTCCAACGAGGCCGAAGGGAATCACGCTCATGATGATCAGCGGCTGAATGTAGGAACGGAAGGCCATCGCGAGCAGCGCGAAGATGCCGAACAGCGCGAACAGAAAGCCCCAGCCGAGGGAACCGAGCGTCTCGGCCTGGCTCCTTTGCTCACCGCCCAGGGAGTAGCTGAGGCCCGGATAGCGCTTCAACAGATCGGGCAGCGCGTTCTTCTCGAGCTCCTGGGTGACCTTGGTGCCCGTAGTCACTCCCTCCTCGACGTCGGCGGTGACATTGACGACCCGGCGACCGTCGGTGCGGTTGATCGCCGTGTAAGCGCTCCCGCGATCGACGTCCGCTGCGGCCCACAGCGGCACCTCACCCCCGGTGGGCGTGCGCAGCATGAGGCTCTCGATATCGAACTCGCTGCGTCGCTCGTCTCGCGGAAGGCGCACGTATACCCGTACCTCGTCGCGGCCACGCTGAAAGCGCGCGGCCTCACTCCCGAAGAAGGAGCTCCTCACCTGACGAGCGACGTCCGTCGTCGTCAGGCCCAGCGAGTGCGCAACCGGCTTCAGTCGAAAGTCGATCTGCGGCTTTCCCGCCTGGAAACCGTCGTCGATATCGATGACGCCTGCGTTCTCCCCTACCTTGCGCGCGAGATCGCTGGCCGCGGCTTCCAGCACGTGAATGTCCCGGTGGCTGAGCTCGATGTGCACCGCCGCGCCGGCCTGAGCACCGTTGGAGTAGATGAATTTCAGCTTCTCCATGCCGGGGATCTGCCCGACGCGTTCCCGCCATTTGCTCGAGAACTCCTTGGAGGTGAAGCTGCGATCCGACAGCGGCACCAGGAAGAACGCAACCTCCGACAGGTGACTGCCGCCGCCGCCACCCGGTCCGTTCATGCCGCCCTCGAAGGTGCCGGAGGCGCCGCTCTGGCTGAATACCCCGCGGCTGAACTTCGCCTCGCCTCCGAGCTCCTCGAGCACCTCCTGGCCCGCCCGCACGATCTGCTGCGTGTAGCGTTCGGTCTCTCTCGCATCGACGCCGAAGGGCATCTGCAAGCTCGCCACCACGATGTCGCCTTCGGTCTTCGGCAAGAAATTGAAGTCGACGTGTCCGCCAATGATCAGGCCGAGCGTCATGAAGAACACGGAGAGGCTGAGGCAGAGGGTGAGGTAACGCCGACGCACTGCCACCGCCACGACGGGCACGTACGTGCGGTCGATCATGCGCTCTACGAACTGACTGAAGCGCTGCTGCCCGCGATGAAAGAAGCCGAACCTGCCGGTGGAAGACGCCGCCTTGGAGTGGCTCAAGTGAGCGGGCAGCACGAACAGCGACTCGACCCAGGAGATGCAGAGCACCGCGATGACCACGATCGGGATCAGCCGGAAGAACTTCCCTGGAGGCCCCGGGACGAACAGCATCGGCGCAAAAGCCACGATCGTGGTCATGATCGCGAAGCTCACCGGGAGCGCCACTTCCCTCACGCCACCTATGGCCGCATCGACAGGAGCCTGCCCCTCCGAGCGGCGTTTGTGCACCGCCTCACCCACCACGATGGCGTCGTCGACTACGATCCCCAGGGTAACGATGAAGGCGAAGAGCGAGATCATGTTGATCGACGCGTCCACCATCGGCAGAAACAACATCGATCCCAGGAAGGACACCGGGATCCCCAGGGTAACCCAGAGCGCGAGGCGGATCTCGAGGAACAAGCCCAGCACGAACACCACGAGGAACAAGCCGAAGACCGCGTTGCGTTTCAGCAGATCGATGCGGTCGCTGTACAGCTCGGAGAAGTCTCCCCAGATGGCTTGCTGCACTCCGGGAGGCAACGTCTTGGGATTCGCGGCCAGGTACTCCTTCACCGCATCGGAGATCTCGAGCGGTGTCTGATCGCCCACGCGGTAGACCTTGACCATCACGGCGCGCTTGCCTTGATAGAAGGCCTTCTGGTCGGTCTCGGCGAAGCCGTCGCGAATGGTGGCTACGTCCCGCAGGTGCACCTGAGTCCCATCTGGCCTACTGACCAACGGGATGTCCTCGAACTCAGTGCCCGTCGTGCGGCGCTCGTTGGTGCGCACGAGCACCTCCCCCGCTGGAGTCTTGACGCCACCGCCAGGGACCTCCACCGAGTTCGCCCGGACGACTTGGCTCACCTGCTCCAGCGTCAGGCCGTAGCGCCGAAGCTCGGCCTGAGGTACTTCAACGCTGATCTCCAGTGGACGGACACCGAACAGGTCGACGACGGTGATGCGATTGTCAGCCAGCAGCTCGTCTCGGATCCGCTCTGCCTGATCACGCAAGACCCGCTCGTCCTGATCGCCGTACACCACGAGGCTAACGACCTCGTAGCGATTCACCGCGAGGCTGACCACCGGACGCTCAATTTCCACAGGGAATGATGTAACGCGGTCGACGGCGCTCTTGACGTCCTGCAAGCCGCGATTCGCATCGGAGCCGCTCATCAGCTCTACTACGATCGTCGCGTAGCCCTCGCTGGCGGTGGAGCGCATCTCCTTCACGCCTTCGATTTGGCGAATGGACTCCTCGGCGGCGAGCACGACTCCCTGCTCGACCTCGGCTGGTGATGCGCCCGGATAGGCGACAGAGACCACGACGATCTCCATCTCGAACTCGGGAAAGATCTCCTGCTTGATGCTGAACGCGCTCATCAAGCCGCCGATGATCAGCACGAACATCAGCAGGTTGGCGGCGACGGGGTTCGATGCCATCCAGGCCAACGGACCCTTGCGGCTCGGCTTCGGCGCCTTGTGGCTCTGACGCGACGCCGGCCCCGATGCGTCTGGAGAGGACGCTTGGCTCGGGCGCGACGCCCGCGGCGACGACGGCTGGCTAGGCGGCGCGTCGTCCACTGGAGTGCGACGGTCGCTCATGGCTTGGCGGCTCCCGCGCTGGCTGCCGGAGGCACTGCAGCCGGAAGCGGGTCGTCGCTGAGCTTCTTCAGCTTCATCCCAGCGAGCGCGGCGGGCACCCGACTCACGACGACCTCGTCACCGCTCTTCAGTGGGCCACGCACGAAGACATGGTCCGCAGCACCCCACAGCACTTGCACCTCGTGGATCACGAGCCGCTCGTCAGCACCGAAGACGAAGACTCGCGGCACCCCGCTGTCGGGGTGGGGCTTGAGCGCAGTACGCGGCAGCTTGACCACGTCCCCCAGCTTGCCACCGTCAATCTCGACCTGGACGTAGGCGCCGAGCAACAAAGGAAGTGGCTCCCCCTGGGACTTGTCGCCTTCCGCCGCCCCCCGCTTGGTTGACTTGGTCTTCGAGTCTCCGCCTCGGAGAGCTAGCGGATCGGGGATCTCCACCAGCACGCGCGCCATCCGACCCGCAGGGTCGAGATCGCCCATCAGCCGCACGACTTCTCCCTGACGCTCGACACGCTCCTCACCCATGCGCTGGATCACCGTAGCCTTGGAACCGTGCCCCGCCTCGGCGTTGATTCCCGGGATCCGGATGCGGCTCAGCTTGTCCAGGGGGATCGAGACCTGTACCCAGAAGTGGTCGGTGCCAACCAGCGTCGCCAACACGGACTGGGGCCCGACCAGCTGCCCGACGTCGACCGACTCCTGGCGCACGAACGCGTTGAACGGAGTCTTGAGCGTCGTGCGACCCAGGTTGACCCGAGCTAGATTCTGCGCGGATTTTGCCGCCTTTACCGACGCCTCAGCGACCTTCAGCTGAGGCTCCCGAAGGGCGACGGCTCGGCCCTCTGGGGTCGCGTTGGCGTCTTCGCCGATCGCCTGCCACTCCGACTCGGCGATGCGCTTGCGGCTCTGCTCCAGCGCGAGCTGCTGCTTTGCTTGCTCGAGGCTCGCGGCTTGAGCCTGCGCCTGCAGCGCATAGGAAGTCGGATCGATGCGCAGCAGGGTCTCTCCCGCCTTGATACGGCCTCCGGGGACCAGGTCCTTGTTTTGCCAGCGGACTCGGCCGCCAACTTCGGGCATCACCACGACTTCTTTCGCGGGGATCACCGAGCCGAAGGCAGTGACGCTGAGCTGGTTGTCACCGCGCTCGATGGGTCGGGTCTCGACCAGCGTGGCGTGCTCGGGGCGATCGACCTTCTCCGGCCCCTTGCTCAGCATGACCAACACACCCATCACCACAACACCGATGACGAGTACGGCGACCGCGAGCCCGGCGCGGGCTGCTGTCTTTGCGGCGCTCATGGTTTGGCCTCCTCCCCGCGGATCGCGGAAAGAATCAGATCGCAGTAGCTATGCATCAGGTGATCCATGTCCAAGGTCCACGGTAGGCGTCGCACGACCTCCGAAGCGTTGACCCACAGCAGCGTGACGCCGAGCATCGATCCCCACAGCTGAACCAACAGCTCGAATGGCTCACCCGGCACGCGCACGGTTCCGTCTTTCCTGCCCATCTCAATGGCTTCGTTGCCGCAAAGAAAGAGCTTTGCGATGGACGTGCGGTACTCATCGAAGCTTGGGCTGTCAGCAGCCAGTTGATAGGTCGTGTTGAGCCAGGTGGTGCTGAAGCGAGCGTGATCCGGGTGCTCGATCGCGTACTCCAGCTGGGCGCGGACGAGCCGCTCGAGCACCTGTATCCCGGTCCCACCAGCGTCTAGCGCCTTCTCGAAACGCTCGACCATGTCACCCAGCTGGCGGTTGGCAGTCGCCAGGTACAGCTCGTCTTTGCTCTTGAAGTAAAGGTAGAGCGTCCCTTTGCTGAGCTCTGCGCGGGACGCGACCTCCTCCATCGTGGCACCGCTCAGGCCACGCTCGAGGAAGACCTGTTCGGCCGCCTCCAGGATCTGTTCACGACGCTCCGTCCGCTCTCGCTTGCGTCGCTCTCGCACGCCCATCTCGCACTCCCGCAGCAACCCTCCACGGTCGAGCGACGGACGCCGGGTCCGGCTACTGACCGGGAGTCAGTGAGTGACTGCTTGTAAAGTGCTGATCTGGGGAGCGCAAGCCTGCCCCACCCCCAAAAGCGAGCCGAATCAGCTCGGAGCCTTGCAGCTGAGCACCTGGCTGACCAGCTCAGGGGCGCTCTGGTCCTTCGGCTTCTTCAGCATCACCAGGTAGAGCTTTCCGTCATTCAGCGGCAAAAGCATGCTTTCGTACACTTCGTCGCCCTCTGGACTCGCTGCGAACGGCTTCCCGAGCGGGCTCAGATCCCCGTCGACCGCCTGAATCATCACCTGTGCTTTGCGCCGATCGCCCTGATGGTACGACACCCAGCGCTGGCTCCCCGAGCGGGCGAAGTTCGGCTCAGCCCGCGACTCATCACCCCACTCCAGCTTGCTCAGCCCCTTGGGCAAGCCACCGGTCAGCCGCAGCGCCGCGAGCCGCCAGGAGTCCTTGCTCACCTGCTGGGAGGTGAAGAGGCGAAGATCACCGCTGTCGTCGGCAAAGCGCACGAGGCTCGGGTAGCCCCCACCGTAGCGCTTCACCGCCCCCTTGGGTTTGAAGGACGAGCTCAGGTGCCAGGCGTACAGCGCGCCCTGATAGCGCGATGCGAGCACGTAGTCGTCGCCCATCCGCGCGGCAACGGGCGCTTCCAACGTGTACAAGGTCTTCGGCTTCTCGCCGAGCTTGGTGGTCATGATACGCACCTGCGCGCCACCCGGGGTGAGCACGTAGAAGCGCATCTCCCAGGTGTAGCCATCGTCCTTTGGCTCACCAACCAACTCGGAGGCGACGCCCCAGACCTCTTGCTTGCGCTGATCCACGAAGCTGCGACAGTCACGCACCTCGCGCAGCTTCTCGCCCTTCGCGGCGGTCTCGGGCTTCTTGCCCAGGAGGCCGGGAGCGAGCTTGAGCTTCCCGACGTGAGCGAGACGCCTGGCGGCTCCCGGCGGCGCTGCCTCGCCGCTCGCCGCAGGCGCGGCGCTGGGCGCTGGAGCGTCCGTGACCGCTTGCTTGCTGTCGGCGGGTTTGGCGTCTTTCTGCTCCGCTTTCAGCTTGTCCAGGACCGGTTCCCCATCAAAGACCAGCAGGTCCTTGTCGTTGTCCGCGGGGCCGCACGCGATGCGGCGCATGCCGTCCTTCAGCTTGTCACGATAGTCGGCGTACGCTTGGGTGTTGCCGTCCAGCACGATGGGCGTGACGCGTTGCAAGTCTCTCCGCCCCGTCTTGGAGTCGATCTTCCGCCCCACCTTGGAGCCGTCTTGAGGGTTGATGCGCTTCAGCGTGGCGTTTCCGTCGGGAGTCACGGTCAACACAGCCGGAGTGTTCCCGAAGGCAACACCCAGCGCCATCTTGGAGTTGGGTAGCTCGGTCGGAGTGATGCCCGTGCGCTGGTTCACCCACTTGCCCCAGCTCTTCTCCTTCTCGACCTCGCACAGCTTGACCTCACCCGGCGCCGCTGACGCGGCCTCCTGCGGCGTCTGATCGGCAGCGCTTGCCGGGGCGGCCGCGGTGGTACTCACGGCAGGCTGTGCCGTGTCCCCACCAGCTCCTGGCTCGTCCTTCTTGCACCCCACGGCAAACAACAACGGGATGGCAACCAAACCGAGCCCGAGCTCGGACCTACCCAACGACTTCATGGCCGCAAACGATAGACCGGACGCGGCGTCGGAGTCCACGCGCGGGGCGCGCCCGCAAACTCTGCTGATGAATCAGGGCTGTACGCGCCAACTCACGCCTCTGCAGGCCGCTCGGTGGCCCGTCGACTGCCCAACCAGGCGATGGCGCTGGGCAGCGACAGGACTGCGGTGAGCAGGCACGCAATCTCACCCGCAACCGCGAACAAACCAAAAGAGAACAACGCCTGGTTCTGGGCCACCAGGAGCGAACCGAACCCGATGATCGTAGTCACGGAGCAGAGCGCCACGGCTCCCCCGGTGTGAGCGACTGCGCCACGAACCCGCTCGAGCGTCGGCTTACCGGCTTCGAACTGGAAGCGTTTCAACACGTTGATGGAGTAGTCCGCCGCGATGCCAAAGGTGATGGGCAGCGCCACGAAGTTCGAGAAGTTCAACTTCTGGTGGGAGAGCGCCATGGCTCCGAGCATCAGCAGCACACCCACGCTCAGGCTCACAACGGCGAGGGCACTCAGACGAACGCTGCGAAACGCGACGATGCAGATCAACAGCACCACACCCAGCGCGATCGCCGTCGCTCTTGGGCCGTCGCGTTTCATCGCGGTAATGATATCGCTGGAGAGCAGGATGCCTCCCCCGACTTGTGCGTCGGGATCAACTTGCCGCGCGGCTTCGCGCAGGTCTTGGGTGAACGCCAGCATGCGCTCGGCGTCCCAGGTGCCCGCGCCGACCTTTGGAAACACCAACACATTGCGGTCCAGGCGACCATCGTGCTCACGGAGCCCCGCGGTCAACACGGGCGGGACATCAGCCGCCACCAGCGGCTCGAGCGCTTCGGGGCTCAGCGCGCGTTCCACCAGCTGCTTCTCTTCGCCTTTGAGCTTGGATTGGAGTTTGGGGGTGAGAACCTCTCGGAGGTGCCGCGCCTCACCCAAGGCCTTGTCCCGCTCGGGCGGGAGCACCTGTGCGATGCTGCGCACGCTGCCGACGAGCCCTCCAGCGCGGTCCTGATGCTGCAGCTCGCGCACGCGCCGCTCGATCTCCCGGGCTTGCTCAGGAGAGTGCGCCATCACCACCGTCGGGGTGAGGTAGCGATGCAGCGTCGCGTCCATGCGCTTGCCCCAGTAACGCTCGCCATCGACCCAGGAGTCGCGGCGCCGCAGCTTCGTCAGGTCGGTCTCGAGCCAGTCGTCGGCGCGCTGAAACAGACTCGCACCACCGAGCACGCTGAGCCCCAGGGTCACCGCGAACACCCACTTGGAGCGTCGCAGCACGACGTCGCCGAGGCGATCTGCCAGGCCCCGACGTTGCTGCTGTGGGGGGCGAATGCCCGCGCCGAGCCAGACGATCAGGATCGGCGCGGCGAGGTAAGTCGCCAGCCAGCAAAGGATCATTCCAAACCCGCCGATCCAGCCGAACTGATTGAAGCCTCGAAAGTCGGTGAAGATGAGCGAGCCATAAGCCGCCGACGCAGCGAGTGCTGCGGCCAACGTGGGACGCCACGTCTGCGCTACTGCCTGCGCCACGGCGTCTTCCACCCCTAACCCCCTCCCGCGATCCTCGCGGTAACGCGCTAGCAGGATGATCCCGGAGTTTATCCCGTTGCCCACCACGATGCTGCCGAGGAAAGCCGTGTTGCTGTTCAGGTAGGTGATCGACAGCGGGGGCAACGCCACCAGGCCAAACGCATAAAATGTCCCAAACGTGAGCGGAATGCCCAGGATCCCGAGGGCGCGAAAGCTCCTGAAAAACCACACGATGGATCCGAGCACGAGCGCCGTGACCAGCAGGCCACTCAACGAGAGGTCCCGAAATAGCCCTTCCATCTCTTCGACCCGGGTCGGCACATCGGCGGCGAAGCCCACACGCATCCCCGGCGCGTATTTGTCGGGGAAGCCGAGCTCGGTGATGTCGCGCTGTACCTTGCTCAGCAGCTCGCGGTCGCTCTCGTAGGTGGTCTCGTTGGAGGCCGCCTGCACCACCAGGACCTCCGTCTGCCCATCCTTCGCGATGAAGCGATCCTCGGGGAACGGCTCGGCCTTGCCGTAGCGCGCCTCGTACTTCTGCTTGAGCTCGTCTACCGGGATCTTCGGAGGCGGGTCCTCGTCTTCGTCGAGCAAGTTGGTCCCGATGGCGTGAGACGCCTCCCAGTCCCGACGCTCTTCGACGGCCTCGGTGAGGCGGCGGACGTCCTTGGGTTCCATCAGCTGCAAGACGTAGGTCTCGCCGAAGCGCCGCTCGCGCTTCACATCGACTCGCACCGCGGCCACTTCGTCTTTCGGGTAGGCGTCGATGCGCCCCGCCAGATCATCGAGGAAGCGTTTGGCCGCATCCACGTTCTGGGGCCCACCGGTGTCCACGACGACCCCCAGGTGGCGGAGCCCCGGCAGCCGCGTACGCGCCTCCTTCAGCGCAGCGACCGCGGGCGCGCTCTCGGGCAACAACTCCTCGATGTCACTGCGCAGCGCCCCGTAGGTCTTGGCCGTGCGATAGCCGCCACCGATGGCCAGGAGTAAGAGCCCGAGCATGACCCAGGCGCGATGCGCCAGTAGCCAGCGTACGTAGCGCGTGGCAGCCGTGTCGGGCGGCCTCGAGTCAGGCGTGCTCATGCCGCACCTCGAGCTCCCCGTGTGCCGGCTCTGCTGCGGCGTCGTCCTGACCGCCGGGCTGCGGAGGAGCAAAGCGCGCGGTCAGGCGCCCCGCCAGGAACACCGCGAGCCCCGCCACTGCCCAACCAGCGAGGGCATCCAGGATCCAGTGGTGGTCGAGGTAAATTGCAGCACAGAACATCCACGCCGCGTAGAACAGATGCAGCGGTCTCGTTTTCCAAGTTGTATATTTCCACGCGGAGAATAGCCCAAGCACGGGGTAGGCACAGTGCATCGACGGCATGGCCCCATAGACGGACGCTGCGCGAGAGTAGAAGGTGTGAAAGTAGTCGATGCCAAGCAGGCTATCCACGCGCAGCAACCCTGCGGCGCTTGGCACGGCGCTCATGTCGATGGCGCAACCGGCTTCGCGCAGGTACCAGGGCGGCGCTGCGGGCACGATCATCCAGAGGGTGAAGGAGATGTAGTTGGCGATCGCGAACGCCCAGAGGAAACGCCGCATGCGCTGGCGGTCCACCACGTAGAGGTACGCGGCGTAGATGAAGGCCACGTAGATGAACACCGTGTAGGGAACGGCGAAGAACACATCGAGGGCTGGCAAGTGATGCCCTTGTAGCCAATCGCCGGGAGTGTGGCCGGTGCCGAAGCCAAACAGGGAGAGCTCGGCGCTACGCAGCTGGCAGCCGAGCACCCGATCCGCCGAGACGAAGACGGGCCGCGCGTAGCGCACCAGATCATAGCCAAGCGCAACGACGAAATAGGGCGAGATGTCGACCAGAAAGCGCTTCGCCCGAGGCCCGATTACCGCAAGGATCCATACGACCAGCGTGATACCGACGTGCTCGGGACGCAGATCGCCGATAGCGACCATGATCAGCGAGTACACGGGGAAGACCAACAGCGGCAGCGGCCACCACGGACCCCACAGCGCGCGGATGCGCGCAATGAAGCCTCGCGGCAGCGCTTGGCCCTGGGCGTTGGCGCCTTCACTCACCCCGCACCTCCGCGGCGCCGCACCACCCCTCTCGATCCATCGCTCCAGCGTCTAGGGGAGCTGCTATGGTCCGCGCCATGGACACGGATAGCATCGCGGAAACCCTCGCGACTTGGTTTGGCTGTGGCTTGGCTCCCAAGGCTCCGGGAACCGTCGGCTCGCTGGGTGGCGTCCCGCTGCACCTGGCGCTGCGGGTGCTGCCACCGGTGCCGCACGCCCTGGCGATACTCGGAGTCACTGCGGTGGGCACGTGGGCGGCCCACCGTGTGGCGATCAAGCGGGGCGAAGAAGATCCACAGCGAGTCGTGATCGACGAGGTCGCTGGTGTGCTCATCGCGATGGGCCTGGTGCGCTCGCGTTCGGTGCGCACCCAGATCTACGCCTGGCTCTTGTTCCGCGCGTTCGACATCACCAAGCCGGGCCCGGTGTCCAGCGCAGAAAAGCTCAAACCTGCGGGCTTGGGCATCATGGCAGACGACCTCGTAGCTGGCGCGCTCGCTGGCGTCGCCGCGCGCTTCCTCTAGGCTCGCGCGCACACCAATCCCCAGCCTTGCGGGCCTGCGCTGCTCCTGTCGAGCGGTCGGGACCAATGTAAGTAAGAACAATTCCACGCTTTATAAGGCCCGAAGGGCGCGCCGCAACTCCGCGGGTCGTGCTAAGCATTCAGCCGAGGGACCTGATGAACATGCTGCTCAGTGGAATTGGCAAGGGGCCGAAAAGCCCCGGCAAACTCGTGCCCTTTCGCTTTCGCGAGGTGGACGGCGCAGTACTCCTGACCAGTTACTTCGGTGACTGGACGTTCGTGAGTCGCGATGAGTTTCGCGGCCTCTACCAAGGCGAGCTCTCGCCCGAGCTCGAGGCACGGCTCGTGGAGAAGAACTTCATCCGCGATCGAGTGGATGCAGAGCAGCTGCGGGAGCGCCTGCGCTACCGCCGGCGCTTCCTGAACTACGGGCCGATCCTCCACATCATGGTGGTCACGTTGCGCTGCAACGAGACGTGCGTGTATTGCCACGCCAGCCGAGCCAACATGGACCAGGTCGAGACCGACATGAGCCGCGACTACGCGGAAAAGTCGGTGAACCTCGCTCTGCAGAGCACAGCGCCGCGCATCACGATCGAGTTCCAGGGTGGCGAACCTCTCGCGAATTTCCCGGTGGTTAAACACATCATCGAGTACGCGATCGAGAAGAACCGCGCCTACGGCAAAGAGCTCGAGTTCACCATGGTCAGCAACCTCGCGCTCATGACCGAGGAGAAGCTCGACTATCTGATCAAGCACAAGGTGCAGATCTGCACGAGCATCGACGGCCCGGAGAAGCTCCACAACAAGCAGCGCATCCTGACCACGGGGAACGCCTACCAGCTGGCAGCGAACTGGATCGAGCGCATCAACAAGCGCTACATCGAGCTCGGCCTGGACCCGGTGCTGTACCACGTGGAGGCGCTGCTCACCACCACGCGCGCGGCACTTGATATCCCCAAGGAAATAATCGACACCTACGTCAACTTGGGCTGCCGCTCGATTTTCCTGCGGCCTGTGGACCCGTTTGGCTTCGCAGACAAGACACAGAAGACCATCGAGTACGAGCGCAAGCGCTATGAGGAGTTCTACCGTGCCGCGGTGGACTACATCATCGAGCTCAACAAGCAGGGCACGCAGGTGCTCGAGCGCTTTGCGTCGATCTTCCTGACCAAGATCCTGACCGGGGACGATCCGAACTTCCTCGACATCCGCAATCCATCGGGCGCTGGCGTGGGCGGAATCGCCTACAACTACGACGGCAACGTCTTCATCAGCGATGAGGGCCGAATGCTGCACGAGATGGGGGACGACACGTTCCTCCTCGGCCACGTCGACAACGCCAAGTATCGGGACCTGATGACCCACGAGACGGTGCGCGCGGCGCTGATCGCGAGCAACCTGGACGCCCAGCCCGACTGCGTGAACTGCACGTACAACACCTACTGCGGGATCAAGCCAGAGAACAACTACACGACTCACGGCTCGATTCAGGGGCGCACCCGTGAGAACGCGATCTGCCAGGTTCACAAGGGTATCCAGGACTACCTGTTCACGAAGCTCCACCAGGCGGACGCATCCACCTTGGAGATCTTCCGCCGCTGGACCACGATCCGCGAGCGTAGCCACTTCCTGCAGACGGGCACCGCGTCCTAGGTGTTTCCCCGAGGCAAGGTGCTTGCCCGCGGCCACCACAGCGGTGGCGAACGTTTTGCTCTGGCAGCTCTCACGCTCGTCTGGGCAAGCCTTGGATTGGGCGCCTGCGAGAGCGGCACCACTCCGCGCAAGGAGCCACCTCGACAGCAGGCTCGTCAGGCGCCTCCGGCTCAGCCCAAACCCGCTGTCCCGGCGGCTCCAGCAGGCAAGCCTCACGGCATCGAGTGGGCGGGGAACATCAACTGGGTGAGCTACGAGCAGGGTGTCGCGAAGGCCAAAGCGGAAAAAAAACCGCTATGCGTAGTCGTCTACGCGGACTGGTGCCCGCGGTGCCGGGAGCTTGCCCAGGTGTTTCGCCAACCCGAGGTCGAGCGCCTGGCGAAGGACCTCGTCATGGTGCGTCAAAACGCAGACGAACCGAGCGATTGGTTGAACACGCCGCCGTTGGCTCAGCACGGCAAATACGTACCAAGAGTCTTCTTCTTCGATCGCACCGCCAGCTTCGCGTCCGACATCACCAGTGGTCATCCGCGTTACCCGTTCTTCTATGCTGCCGCCGCGCCTGACGCGCTGAAGACCAGCATGCAGAAAGCCATCGCTCTGCCGCTCTGAGCTCGCGCGACCTCGGCCCAACGCGAGCCAGCGACAGCGGCGCCCCTGAGTGTCATGACGCGTATCACCGGGTGGGTGGTGCAGCGTGTCAGCACCATGGATGCGGGGCGTCATCGCTGCTGGCTGGTTGATCCAGCTGGCGCTGCCCTGCGTAACCACGTGCGCATCCTGGGTTTCCCCACGGGATCCCATGCTCCCATCAGCGACACGGCGCTTGCCTGATTTGCTCGGGCTGCGCCAGGCTACCCTCGGAAGGGGCGACGGGCGGGTCTCGTCGGCCACTGCACAGCGAGTGAGCAATGCCAGAACCGAAGCAAGAGAGCCTCGCGGACTACGTCGAGTTCAAAGACGAGAAGCTGGCTCAGAAGTTCCAGTCAGCGCCGATCCCGATGTCCACGCTCTACGAGGCGTACTTCGACGGCGCGCTAGAGCTGAAGACCGATTTGACCACGCTGCTCAAGAAGCGGCAGCTCTTCGTCAAGTACTCGCTGACGCAGGACCACCTCAAGTGGGCGGTGACGAACTTCGTGCCCGAAGTCAGCATCCACTCCAAGGCGCGGGACCAGCGCATCGTCCGCGAGCACTACGACCGCGGAAACGACTTCTTCGAGAGCTTCCTCGGAGACCGCATGGCGTACACCTGCGCCTTCTTCTCCCAGGCCGATGAGTCCCTGGACAGCGCCCAGTGGACCAAGCTGGACCGCGTTTGCCAGAAGCTCGGCCTCGAGCCTGGCATGAAGCTGCTGGACGTCGGCAGCGGCTGGGGCTCCCTCGTCGCCCACGCCGCGGAACACTTTGGCGTGGACGCCACAGGCGTTAGCCTCGCGGAAAAGGAGACAGAGCACGCCAAGGCGCGATTCGCGCAGCTCGGCCTCACGTCTCGCGCTCGGGCCATCTGCGCGGACTATCGAGACATCCAAGATCAGCGCTTCGACCGCATCGCTTGCCTGGAGATGGTTGAACACGTCGGGGTGAAGAACCTGTCTTCCTTCTTCGAGCGCCTCTACGAGCTGCTCGAGGATGACGGCATGCTGCTCATGCAATGGACCGGCCTGCGACGCGGGCTGCACCCAGAGGACCTGATCTGGGGCCTGTTCATGAACAAGTACATCTTCCCTGGCGCGGACGCTTCGCTACCGCCGGCCTCGATGCTCAAGGCTACAGAGAAGGCGGGCTTCGAGTGTCAGCTCCTAGAGAACCTCAGTCCACACTACGTGCTCACGATCCAGGCCTGGGCGAAGAACTGGGAGCGCAATCACGAAGCCGTCGTGGCACGCTTTGGCGAGCGCTGGTATCGGATCTGGAGCTTCTTCCTGGCGTGGAGCAGCCTGGTCGCGGAGCAAGGCAGCGCCGCCTGCTTCCAGGTCGTGCTCAACAAGAACGTCGACCAGTTCGATCGCCAGCAGCGCCTCGAACTCGCCGAGAGCCGCGCGGAAACACTGAAGCGTCGGGAGCGCGAACGCGAGCGCGCTCGCTTGTTCGCCGCGGAATAGTCAAGCGACAGCCAGCTGCAGACCCCGGCCATCGGCGGCCTGCTCAGCGCTGCGATCGACGACGGGGACGTGGCTTGGGACGCAGGTGTTCCTCCGTCACGTCGCGCACTGAATAGGTGCCGCTGTCCGTGATCTGTATCTTCGGGGCCTTAGCGTATGCGAGATCCCTCATCGGTTCCCTCGGCGGGGCCGGCACCGTGGGGTTCTGGTCACTAGCGAGCGACGACGGCCCCACGGGGCGCAGTCGTACGGTGGGCTTGGAGTCGCCGTTCTGAGGGCGCGCGCGCGCTCCGCCCGGCAGCTCGCGTTGGCCGAGCAGCTGCTGCAATCGACTCGCCTCCGCCCGCGCCTCGTCGCGCTCTCGACACACACGCTGGAGCGCGCGCTCGAGCTGCTCCCGTGCCCAGCGCAGGCTCTCGATCGCCTCGTATTGCGCGCTGAGTGCTCCCTCTAGCTCGAGGACGCGAACGGACAGCGCTTGCTCGTTTTTGGCCATCGTCTGCTAGAACGGCACGCTGAAAGCGGGCTTGAGCCCGACGGGGCTTTCGGGGTGCCGCCGCCTTGCGTATAGGGCGTCCATGCCCGAGGCGCCGGCGAACTACGACCCTCCTCCGCGCGAGGAGGAGTTGCCCACGGACGTTGAGCTCGAGCAACGGCTGATCGAACTCGGATATGGTGCGTTTCGCCCCGGTCAGGCGGAGGCGATCCGCACGTTGCTCGAGCGGCGGCGGCTGCTGCTCGTGGCTCCCACCGGTGGAGGCAAGAGCCTCACCTACCAGCTGCCAGCGCTGTTGCTCCCCGGCACCAGCATCGTGGTCTCACCCCTGATCGCCTTGATGCAAGATCAGGTCAGCGCACTGGAGCAACGGGGGGTCGCGGCGACCTACCTGGCCTCCACCCTGGACACCTCTGAGCGCGATCGGCGGCTCAGCGAGATCGCCGCTGGGCGCTACAAGCTGGTCTACGTGGCGCCCGAGCGCCTGGTCTTCGGCGGCTTCCAGAGCTTGCTCGACCGCATCGACTGCCCGCTCCTCGCGGTGGACGAAGCTCACTGCATCTCCGAGTGGGGACATGATTTCCGTCCAGAATATTTGCGCGTCGGAGAGCTGGTACGCAGGCTCAAGCGCGCACGGGTGCTCGCGTGCACCGCGACCGCAACACCGGTCGTTCGCGACGAAATCTTGAGCCGCCTCGGGCTGCCCGCCGACACGCCACAGCTGGTGCGGGGGTTCGCCCGACCCAACCTGGTGCTGCGCGCTCAGGAGGCGCAGAGCAAGAGCGAGCGAGGCCGCGCCGTCGACGCCCAGCTACGCGAAGCGCTGGGTGGCCCTGGCTCCGACCGAGGCAGCGCGATCGTCTACTGCCCGACGCGGCGTGGCACCGATGAGGAAGCGGCACGATTGCGCCAGCAAGGCTGGAAGGCGGCAGGTTACCACGCGGGAATGGCTGCAGAGGAGCGGGATGACGTCCAGACCCGCTTCTCTGCTGGCGAGCTAGAGGTGGTCACCGCGACCAACGCATTCGGTATGGGCATTGACCGCGCGGATGTCCGCTGCGTGGTGCACCTGGCTCCGCCCGGTTCCGTCGAGGCTTACTACCAGGAGGTGGGGCGCGCGGGGCGCGACGGCGAGCCCGCGTACGGGCTGCTGCTGAGTTCGTCTCAAGACTTCCCCATGCGCCGACGTCTGTTGGAGATGCCCATCGACGATCGCGAGCCCGACCCGCGGGTCGTGGAGCACAAGTGGGGCCTGTTTCTCGAGCTCATGCGCTGGGCGGAGGGCGGGAGCTGCCGTCACGACGCCATCCTGCGCTACTTCGGAACCGATGACAGTGACCTGACCGGCTGTGGCCGCTGCGATGTCTGCGAGAGCCTCGACGACGACGACGGCGTGGGCTCCGTGGAGCGCGCGCTGATCGTACGCAAGGCGTTGTCTGCCGTCGCGCGAGTCCACGGCAAGTTCGGACTGGGCGCCGCCGTGAACCTGCTGCGGGGGAAGTCCGACCGACGGCTGGCTGGGTCGGGACTGGACCGCGTGCCCACGTTCGGCGTCTTGTCGGAGTACCCGGAGCGCTGGCTCACTCGTCTGCTCCAGCGCTGCATCACCGCGGGCTGGGCGAGCTTCTCGGGGGGAGATCGGCCACTGCTCATGATGAC
>JAUILJ010000840.1 GCA_030433055.1 Polyangia bacterium | reverse complement strand
CCGGACGACGTCCTTGCGGAGTGCACTGACCTCGAGGTGACCTGGCGACCGGATGGCTTCGACTTCAAGGGCGTCACGTCAGACGACTCCGATACCTGGCTCACTCATCGCATCACCCTCGTCGCGATCGTGCGCATGGCCGCCGAGTTCGGAGGCTCCGGTGAGCTGATCGTCGCTGACGCCGGCGGTGGCGACGAAGAGGCATGGCTCGCGACGGCGTTGCCCGACGGAACCAATGAGTTCGCGCAGCTCAGCGGCGAAGAGGCAGAGGAAGCACTTCACACCGTCAGTGACCTCGACTAGCCCGGCTCTCGCACGGCCCGTAGCATACACATCGCCGAATCGACGCAGGTGAGCAACGGATGCGTGCTCCCCAGCGCGGCCATCGCCTCCGACGAGACGCGAGCAGGGCTGCGCTCGCAACCAAGTTGCATGTCGATCGCCCCCCGCGCCGTCCAGTGCTCCATCCCTCGAGGGGCAGGACCGAGCCCCGCGCGTTCGTGAGCTGGCGAGACGCCATTGGCAACCCACGCGAAAAGCGTGCTACCGATCACTTGCGAGGTGGTGAACGCCATCGAGGACCTGGCGAGGCTCCTGCCCATCAGGCGCGATCTCAGCGCTGGGAGCTTGGCCTAGTCGCTTCGCGCACCACCCTCGAGTTCCCATGCTGGGTTGGAGGCAACGGCGGCGCTTGGCCCCAGAGGGCGGCGTTCGCGGCCTGCTACCACCGTTCCCATTGAAGGAGACGACGCAGATGAAGTCGAAGATGAAGATTCAGTTCCATACGGACCACAACATCGCCGGCAAAGAGAAGCTCGCCGCGCACGTCACGGGTGTGGTCGAGGACACCTTGAGCAGGTTCAACCATCAGATCACACGAGTGGAGGTGCACCTCAGCGACCAGAACGGCGACACGGGCGCGCACGCGGACAAGCGCTGCGTGATGGAGGTTCGCCTGGAGGGCATGCAGCCAGTGGCTGTCACCCACGACGCGACCAGCATTGACCAAGCAGTCGACGGCGCTGCGAACAAGCTGAAGCGCCTGCTGGAGAGCACACTAGGGCGGCTTCACGGCCACCACTCTCATTAAGCCGCACACAGTTGCATGTGCCGCCGCTCGCGCTAGACCAATCGGTAAGACTTGGAGTCGAACAACTCGACGTGCCGACTAGCTCGCCGTCGAGTGGCGCTCCAAGCGGAACACTGATCGCGGCTGGGCGCGCAGTCCCGTGAGGTACAGCGCGCGCCAGCGGGCGGGGTCCCCTGGCGGGTTGCCCCAACCGCGCAGTGACGACTAGATACTCTTCAAGGCTCGCCCTATCGAGTTGCCCCACGGTAATGCGTCCGGGATAGCCAACTCGAGCGACGTCACGCAGCTTTATCCCCAGTCTTCCAAGGCGCCCTCCCTCCTCCACGGGACCAACAACGCACCTCAAGTAGACTGCGCGGGTGAGCCCGGTCACGCGACCGCGCGGCTCCCCTGGAGCCCGAACACTCAATCGCGACCGCATGGTCGCGTTCATTATCGAAAAGATCAGACCAAACCGCCACCCGTGTGCTAGCAACGCCTAACCATGAAGGCCACCACAAGGTTTAGGCACGTATTTCTGCATAGCAACGCTGGGCGGGTCGCTCTTGCGGCGATCCCATTCCTGGCTCTGGTTCCCTCCACGGCGAAAGCGGAGGTTCCCCAACCGTTGACGGTGTCCGACGCGTCCGTTGGCCGGACAATTGCCACTGGCGCGGAGCACGCCTGCGCGTTGGCCCCTTCTGGCATCGTGTACTGCTGGGGGCGGAACGATCAGGGTCAGCTCGGGCTGGGGTTCACTTCCAGCCAGGAATCGGTACCGGTCAGTTTGGGCTTGACCGACGTCGTCTCGGTCGTCGCGGGCGGACAACACACCTGTGCGCTGCGCAGCGATGGTACCGTGTGGTGCTGGGGAGCTAACCCCAAAGGCCAGCTCGGCGACGCGAACTTGTCGCCCAAGACGACTCCCTCGTTGGTGGCCGGCCTGAGCAACATTCGACAGGTGACGGCGGGCAAACGAACCACCTGCGCGCTCACCACTGGCGGCGCAGCCTACTGCTGGGGCGCCAACGATCTCGGACAGCTCGGTGCTGGATTGCAGTCTGCCTATGAACCCGCGCCTCAACTCGTTGGCACCGGTTTCCGCGGGGTCTACAGCGGGAGCTCAGCGAACCATTCTTGCGCCATCGACGGTTCGGGCTGGGTCTACTGCTGGGGTGACAACTCGGCAGGGCAACTCGGGAACGGCTTCACCGGCGGCTTCGAGGACTCCCCGGAATTCATTCCAGTCTTCGAAGACTTCCTTAACCTCGAACAACCGGTCGCCGTGACGACAATCGCAGTTGGGGCAGAAACCACACTCGCCTTCTCGGCAGAAGGCTCCGTGCCTTACATATGGGGGTTCGGGCCCTATACCTACAACACCCGGCCTTATCCCTGGTACGAGGAAAGGGGCGCCGTGGCTATCTCAGTAGGAAACGAGCCCGCTTGTACCGTGAGTTCGTACGGCCGCGCGTTTTGCTACGGCAGAGTCGACGGACACTTGCCCCCACCAAACGCTCTTCAGAATGCCACCACGCTGTCCGAGGGCGCGGAGTTCGGCTGCGCCGTCACTGCAGTCGGCGATGTATACTGCTGGGGAAACAACGACTACGGTCAGCTAGGCACGGGCTGCGTTGGTGATGGTTGCCAGGCCGCCCCCCCCACCATTCCCGTCGCGTTCGGTGGAGTCGCAATCGCATCGAACTCTACGCCCGACGTCTCGACAAGCGACTATCACAGCTGCTTCAAGGCGGCAGACGGAGCGGTCAAATGCTCCGGCTACAATGCATCGGGCCAGCTCGGAAATGGCACAACCGTGAGTTCAACCTCGCCCGTCGATGTGGTCGGGCTTCCCGCGGGGAGTACGGCCCAAGTGGTAGCGGGCACGTACCACAGCTGCGCACTGAAGGTGGATGGGACCGTCTGGTGCTGGGGGCGGAACAACTACGGACAGATTGGAGTGGGAACGTTGGGTGGTTACTACACCACTCCACAGCAAGTTCCGGTTTCCGACGCAGTGCAGCTTTCTCTGGGGAAATATCATGCCTGCGCACGCACCGCCCACGCGGATGTCTACTGCTGGGGCTTGAACGAGGGCGGGCAAAGCGGCGCTGCAAACCTAGCACCTCAACCTTCGCCCGTGCTGGTCGATGGTGACTACCGCAACGTTGGCGTCGGGCAATTTCACTCGTGTGCCGTCGACTACTACGGCAACTTGAAGTGTTGGGGCCGAGGGTCGTCGATCGGTCTGGGGACGAATCAGGCTGCGACACCCATTACTGTCCCTCTCCCAGCTGGCACCTCCGACGTCAGAGCCAGTTGGCAGAACACGTGCGCTATCATGGGCAATGGGGCCCTCTATTGCTGGGGGCGGAACGTCGAGTCACAGCTCCTGACTTCAAACCCCGCCCCGGAGTCCCCGGTGCAGATAGGCTTGATTGGGAACGTTAGCCAGGTCGCAGTCGGTGCACAATCGATATGCGCTCAACCGGCATGGAGCACTAAGCCCTATTGCTGGGGCGCAAACAACGAGCTTCAGCTGGGTCAAAACATCACCGACCGTACCCTGGTCACCGGAAACCCAGGTCTGGTCAGCAACCCGACCTACTCGCGGAGCCTGTCTGGACACGGGAAGAGCTTTTGTTCCTTCGGGACAGACGGTGACACACGCTGCTGGGGTGACAACGGCGAGGGCCAGCTCGGAATAGGGTCGACCGCGGATCAGGCGGCGCCAACGCCTATGCTTCCATAGGACTCGCGCTATCCCAGGGGTCATGCAGCGTCGCGGTGGCCCGCCCGGAGCGGCCTCCATCGTGGGGCCGCGTTATCCGTTTTACTAGGAGGACTGCGATCTCG
>JAUILJ010000839.1 GCA_030433055.1 Polyangia bacterium | reverse complement strand
TGTGCTTCGAAGCTCCAGGGTCGGGTACCGCGCTGCCGGCGCCGCAGCCCTTCGACGCGTGTCCCCAGCGCATTCAGCCGCCGGCTGGCTCCTCCTTTTCGGTTCCCCAGGGAGCCATCTTCGACCTCGAGACATCGACCCAGGAGCGCGCCCAGGGCTTCGACCGATGCTGCTACAGCTGGTGTTCCATCGCTCCGGGGGGCACTGGAGTTCAGGGCGCTCCGTAGCCATCCCGCCGCTCCTGCCCATGAGCGACTCGGCAGACGAACCACGTCGGCCAAGCCCCTCCGCTCCATAACATTCGGGCCGGGGTCAATGCTGCGTCAGGAAGTACCGCGCAGGCGCCTGTCGTCGCTGGCGAGATCAGGTGCAGACGCGGTTTCGACCGGACTGCTTGGCGCGGTACAGCGCCTCGTCTGCCCGCTTGAACAGCTCGAGCGGTGCCTCCTGCTGGCCGATCGATCGGGTCGCGACGCCCACGCTGATGGTCACCGGGATGAGCTGGCTCTGGAACTCGAAGTGCTGGCCCTGGACCGCGGCGCGAAGCTGCTCTGCGACGCCCGCCGCGGGGCCCTGATCTACGTTCAGCAGCATCACGGCGAACTCCTCCCCGCCGACCCGACCCACGAGGTGCTGAGAGGGCACGGCCGCTCGCGCTGTTGCGGCCAGCTGCCGGAGCACTGCGTCCCCGGCGGCGTGCCCCAGCGTGTCGTTGATGCGCTTGAAGTGATCGACATCGAACACGATCACGCTTACCGGCTCCGAGTGAGCGCCGGGGCGACTGAGCTCGCTGGACAGCGTGTCGTTGTAGTGCCGCTTGTTGCTGATACCTGTCAGACCGTCGATGGTCATCAGGTCGTATATTTCCTTGTGGTATTGTGCC
Source organism: Polyangia bacterium (assembly GCA_030433055.1). Classification (GTDB taxonomy): domain Bacteria; phylum Myxococcota_A; class Polyangia; order Polyangiales; family Polyangiaceae; genus JAHBVY01. The sequence continues at coordinate 3,044 of JAUILJ010000839.1, read as the reverse complement.
TCGATGTTGTTGCTGTCGAGGAACTTCATCAAGATCTTGCCAACGCCAACCCGATCGCCGTCTTGCAGACGTTGAGTGGTCACCCGCCGGTCGTTCACGTAGGTGCCATTGGTGGAGCCCAGGTCCTGGACTTGATAGATGCCCGCCACCGACTCGACACGCGCGTGGCGACGGCTGATCATGTCGCTGTCGAAGTGCACGCTGCACGCCGGATCACGTCCGATGACAACGGGTTGCTCCAGGTGGATCTGGGTGCCGATCTTCGGTCCGACGATAACGACCAAGCACGCTGGGCCCGCGCGATCGGGGCGGGGCGAGTCCTCGGAACGCACCACTCGTGTGGCGGCGAGATCGGCTGAGCGAGGTGGCTGTTCGGAGGGCGGGCCTTCAGGCATCTCCACCATATTGCCCGTCCGCGGATCGCCTGTCCATCGCACCGAGGGGCTGATTTGGGGGTGGGGGTGAGGCCCAACGCAGCTCGGCCAAACCGAGGTGTGGGCGCCAGGTGCTTGGGTTCTTCACCGGAAGGCTGCGCGCCCGCGCGTGATTTCAGCACCAGGCCTTGATCCCCGATGCGCGGCAGGGCATTGCCGATGCCAGCCATGACCCGCACGCCTCAAGCCACCGAAACGCAGCCCGCTTCGTCCGTGACGCTCAGCACCCCATACTATCCGGGATCCACGAAGATCCTGCTCCTCGGCTCGGGAGAGCTTGGCCGTGAGGTGGTGCTCGAAGCGATGCGCCTGGGGGTCGAAGTGGTGGCGTGCGACCGCTATGAGCACGCGCCCGCGATGCAGTTCGCTCATCGCTGCCACGTGATCGACATGCTCGATCCCGCGCAGATCCGTCGGGTGGTCGCTCAGGAGAGGCCGACGTTGATCGTTCCAGAGATCGAAGCGATCGCCACGGATACGCTGGTGGAGCTCGAGGCCGAAGGCTGGACCGTGATCCCCACCGCCCGCGCGACTCAGCTGACGATGGATCGCCAGGGCATTCGCACCTTGGCTGCCGAGGAGCTGAAACTGCCTACTGGGCCCTACCGCTTCGCGGAGACCCTGGGCGAACTCCAGGCCGCGGTGAAAGCGGTTGGGCTCCCATGTGTGGTCAAACCCGTGATGTCGAGCTCCGGCAAGGGGCAATCCACGGTGAAGACTCAGGCTGACGTGGAGGCTGCCTGGGAGTACGCCCTGAGCGGCTCCAGGGGAAAATCCACGCGGATTATTGTCGAGGCGTTCGTCGAGTTCGAGACCGAGATCACGCTACTCACGGTGCGCACCAAGCACGAAGGCACCCTGTTCTGTCCGCCGATCGGGCACCGGCAGGAGCGCGGCGACTACCAGGAGTCGTGGCAACCCGAGGCACTGAGTGTGCTGGCACTGGAGCGGGCGCAGGAAATCGCTGAGCGGATCACGGGGGCCCTGGGCGGCCTTGGGCTATTCGGAGTGGAGATGTTCGTCCGCGGCAACGAGGTGCTGTTCAGCGAGGTGAGCCCGCGCCCCCACGATACCGGGATGGTGACGCTCGCGACTCAGGACATGAGCGAGTTCGAACTTCACGTCCGGGCCATCCTCGGGCTGCCGATTGGGCAGATCATCCAGCGCGCGCCCGGGGCGTCCGCCGTGATCCTCGCGGAAGGCCCTGGTATCAACCCTCGCTTCACTGGAGTCGAGCAGGCGCTCTCCGATCCCCGCAACCGCCTGCGCCTGTTCGGTAAGCCAGACACGCGGAAATACCGACGTATGGGGGTGGTTGCGACCTATGGTGAAGACGTCGCCGAGTGTCGAGAGCGGGCGACGGCTGCGGCCTCGGCGGTTCGGGTGGAGGTCGACGGCCCGCGCTAGGGCACTGCGCCGGTCGTAGGGCGCGGCATCAGCGGCGGGCGCCGGTCTTTCGCTCGAAGCCCGGCGGATGGATCAGGGTGGCCTGGGGGCGAGCGAACAGATAGCCCTGCATCAGATCGCAGCCGCAGGCGAGCAGCGCCTCGAGCTCCTCCTGCGTCTCTACGCCCTCGACTACCACCTGGGTTCCCATCTCCGAGCACAGCTGAACCATGCCCGCGACCAAGCGCTGCTTGACCGGGTGCATGTGGATTTCTCGAACCAGTGACATGTCGAGCTTGGCGACGCTCGGAGTCAGGTGCGCGAAGGAAGAGAGCCCGGCGTAGCCTGCGCCCAGATCGTCTACTGCGACGCGGTAGCCATGGTCTTTGAGCACGCGCGCTCGAGCGGCCACGTCGCCCAGGTCATCCAGGGCGCGTCGCTCCGTGACCTCCAGCACGATGCGCTCCGCTTGGGTGGCGAACGGGTCGCCCGGGTCCAGCAGGTGGTCGTCGAAGATCTCCCGGGGGTGGAGGTTGACGAACAACGGAATATCCGCGGGGAGTTGATCCAGCACTGCGATCGCACGATAGCGGATCGTACGCCCAAGCTCGAACACTCGGTCGAGGCGTTCGGCGGCGTCGAGCAGGCCCTGAGGGCCAGACAGGTGGGGAGATGATGAGCGGCACAGGGCCTCGTAGGCGATCACCCGACGTTCCCTCATGGAAACAATCGGTTGGTACGCCATCCACAAACCGTCCAGGGCTTCGGCGAATACGACCTCGAGGCCGCCACGGTCTCCTGCGCCTTGATTGAGCCCCATGAACTCCAGCGCGTCACGCTTGAGCTTGGCTAGGCGGTTCAGCCGCGCTGCCTCTTCCACCGCTTGCTTGAAGCGCTGAGGATCCAGTGGTTTGTAGAGATAGCGTAGGGCGCCGTGCTCCACTGCCTCGACGGCCGTTTCGACGCTCGGGCTCGCGGTGACCAAGATGACCGGTACATCGAGATCGCGTCGCCGAACTTCGCGGAGCAGCGACACCCCGTCCATGTTCGGCATGCACACGTCACTCACGATCACGTCGTAGTCATGGGTAGCCAGCAGCGCGGTCGCCGTCTCGCCGTCGCGCGCGAGGTCGCAGATCACACCCGGGCCTTGCAGCACGCGCTGGTGGGCACGCAGCAGCGCGGGCTCATCGTCGACCAGCAGGACACGGAGTGTTGGCGTGG
>JAUILJ010000020.1 GCA_030433055.1 Polyangia bacterium | reverse complement strand
GAATGGTTTCGGCGGACCTGACTGCGGCGCGCCGTATTCCTCGTCCGACCACGCGGCTGGGCTCGGCTGCGGCTGCAACTGAGGTGCCACGAAGCCCTCGGGCGGCTTGGGAAAGCTGCCTGGGGCATAGGAATCGCTGCTCATCCGCCCAACGTCTCCCGTAGTTTCAAGCTCAAGCGCTCCAGCTGGGGTGCTAGCTCAGCGTCCAGCACGCCGATCTCCGTGTCCAGGCGCAAGCTCCCGCGGCCCCGCGCGACATCTGGCTGGACGCGCACCGCGTCCGCGGGCAGCCCGAGCGTCTCCCGGGTGGCTTCCAGCACTCTGGCGTCTTCGGGGTGGGCGTGGATCACGACCTGACGGGCCCCGCCTGTCTCTCGCAGGGCGGTGCGCGCCAGCTCGGTGATGCGCTCCGGATGCGTCCCGAGCTCTGCGCCGATCAGGCGCTCCGCGAGCAGCCTTGCCAGCGCGATCGTGCGATCCAGGTGCCGGCTGTCCAGCTGGCGCTCCAGCGCAGCCAGCCTCAAGGCTTGGGCGGCGACGCTGGCGGCGCCGTTGGCGCGCCCCTCGGCTTCCGCGATCAGCCTGACTCCGCTAGCCGCTCGCTCCGCTTGATGCAGGATGGCTCGCGCCTCGTTCTCCGCCCGCTCCACGATGTCTTTGGCTCGCGCCTCCGCTTCCAGCTCTGGGCGCAGGACGATTCTCGCCTTGCGCGTCGTGGGTTGAGGCCCAGGGTCCAGCGCGATCAGGCTGGCTGGGAGCATTTCCCTGGGGATGCGACGTGCGTTGCGAACCTTCACACCAACCTCCGTGACTCGAGGCTGCGCATCAGCGCCGCGAGCTCTGGCGCCAGCGCGGCGGCGCGAGCGGCGCGATCCGCGTGCCCCAGTTGGCCCGCCAGGGCGCGGGTGCGCGCGGTCGGGTTGGGCAAGCCGTCGAGCAGGCCCTTTCCGCGCCGTCCGACCAAATACGCAGCGGCGACGAAGCCACGCTGGAACGCGTCGTCGTCGGGGACCATCAGGCCGCTCCCTGGAGCTTTGCAGGGTGTTTGCTGCCTTGGCGGCTCACGTGCTGGCCTCGGGGAGGTATGAGTGACCTTCGCGCTGAACCAAGCCATCGTCCAGCAGTTTGATCAGGTGCGCTTCCAGGCTGAGCTTCGCCAGCCCCCAGATCTCGCGCGGGGTGTCGTCGTAGGCGAGCGCGACGAGCTCATCCAGGCCGGCTCGTTTCAATTGCTGCACGGAAAACAAAACCTTGGCCTCTCGCATCTTGCGGTGGCTCACGTAGTGGTCGAACCAAGCGCTCGGCTCGTCGATGGCGGAGCCGTGGGCAGGCAGGGCGGTCTTCGCGCCGAGCTCGCTGAGGCGCCGCAGCTGCTCCAGGTAGGTTTGCATGTGACCGTCTTGGGGTTCGATCAGGATCGTCCCTACGCTGGCCACCATGTCCCCCACCCCCAGCGCGCCCAGTTTTGGCTCGTGCAAGCACAGGTGGCCGGGGGCGTGTCCAGGCGTGTGCAGTGCCTCCCAGCGCTGCGGGGTGGGGCCATCGAGCTCGATCACGTCGCCGTCGTCGAGGTGGCGATGGCCAAGCTCTGGTCGCCACGCGTCGCCCAGGCGCAGCGCCGTCTCCCGGTGAGCCAAGAGTGGGAGACGCAGCTCTTCGCTGAGCGCTTGCGCGCCGGCGACGTGGTCGATGTGGTGATGGGTGACGAAGATCGCGCGCAGGGTCCGGCCACCGGACGCGAGGCCTCGCGCCCACTCGACGAACGCGCGCTGCTCGGCCTCATGGGGGGTCGCGGGCTCAACCAGGAGGATCTCGCGTTCGCCCAGCGCGTAGCTGTTGGTGTGAGTCGCCGGGGGTAGGGTTGGCGTCAGCGTGGCAAATGCAGCCACGCCCGGCGCGATCCCGATGGGCCGCTCGACGGGGGAGACTGGCGTCGCCGACATGGCAGGGTTCTAGTGCCCATTGAGCTGGGTGGCCACAGTCAGCGCGAAAGAAGGCACGTTGCGCCTGCGTGAAGAGCTTCAGCTCCCGTCGGGGCAAACTGGCAGGTCGGTATTGCTCCCGGCGCACGACCGCGCGCTCTGCATGCATCCCTGCTCACACAGGCACCGATCGCAGGAACCGTCCTTGTCGCTCAAGCACTTGCTGATGCACGTCGTCGCGGCGCACTCCACGAGGCCCGCCATGCAGCTGCTGCAGTCAGCGCTCACGCCCCAGCGATCTTGAGCGCAGCGCTCGACGCATGGGGCGAAGCCTGGGGTGCCCAGCTGGGCGATGCAGGTGTTGCGGGCACACTCGGAGTAGTCGTCGAGGCTCTGGGTCGCGTCGTTGTCGCACGCCCCAGCGGGGCAATCACAGGGGCTCCAGATGCCGTTGACGCAGCTCGAGAAACCGCCGCAGTCACAGGTGTTCTCCTCGCCATCGACGCACTCAGACGCTCCCCCAGCGCCTCCAGCCCCAAAGCCACCGGTGGCTGGCCCACCGCCGGTGACCATCGCGCCAGGCTGAGAGCCTCCTTGGCCCGATGGCGCGGTGCCGCCTTGGCCAACCCCGCCCTGGCTGGCGTCACCGGCGCCTCCACCTTGCCCACCGCTGGCAGCTGCGCCCTCTCCGCTGGTGCTCTTGCCGCCACAGCCAACCAGTATCAGCCCACAAAACAGTGCGACCTTGCGCGCGTCCAGTGCCATGGGCGCACGGTAGCGTGGAAGCTCGCTGAGCAGGGCTCGCGTTCAGCGTGTCGGCGCCGCGCTGGGTGGCAAGCGCCTCAGGCTCAGCGCTCGACGACCAGCGCGACCGCCTCGCCGCCGCCGATACACAGGGTCGCCAGCCCGCGCTTCTTGTTCAGGTCCTGCATCGCGAACAGCAGCGTGGTCAGGATACGTGCTCCAGAAGCACCGATGGGGTGCCCCAACGCGACCGCGCCGCCACGCACGTTGACGGTCTTTGGGTCCAACCCCGCGAGCTGGTTGCACGCCATGGTCACGCAGCTGAACGCTTCGTTGATCTCCCACAGGTCGATGCTCGACTTGTCGATGCCGAGCTTCTTGGTGGTGTTCTCGATCGCCTTGGCGGGGGCGGTGGTGAACCACTCGGGAGCCTGAGCAGCGTTGCCATAGCCGACGATGCGGGCGAGGGGGGTGAGGTTGTGCTCCTTCACCGCCTTCTCGGACGCGAGCACGAGCGCGCTCGCGCCGTCATTGATGGTGGATGCGTTGGCCGCGGTAATCGTGCCTTCCTTGGTGAAGGCGGGGCGCAGAGCGGCGAATTTCTCCGGGTTGCCGCGGCCCGGCTCTTCGTCTTCGCTGACGATGAGAGGGTCGCCCTTGCGCTGGGGGATCGACACCGACGTCAGCTCCGCCTTGAACAGGCCTTCCTTCTGGGCCGCGGTTGCGCGGCGGTAGCTCTCCTTGGCGAACTCGTCCTGCGCCTCCCGGCTGAGCTTGTACTCGCGAGCGCAAAGCTCTCCGGCATTTCCCATGTGGTAATTATTGTAGGGGTCCCAGAGCCCATCGAAGATCATGCCGTCGACCAGCTTGCCGTCCCCCATGCGGTAACCCTGGCGCGCCTTGTCGAGGTAGTAGGGCACGTTGCTCATCGACTCCATGCCTCCAGTGACGACGATGTCAGCGTCGCCCAGCAGCACGGTCTTTGCCCCGAACACGACCGCCTGGAGGCCCGATCCGCACACCTTGCTCACGGTGGTGCAGGGCACCGTGTTCGGGATCTTCGCGCCGAGCGATGCCTGGCGTGCTGGCGCCTGGCCAATCCCTGCGGAAAGCACATTGCCCATGAAGACTTCCTCGATCTGCTCGGGCGCGACCTTCGCACGCTCCAGCGCTGCGGCGATCGCCGCGCTGCCGAGCGCCGGAGCGCTGAGCCCGCTGAGCGAGCCGAGGTAGGAGCCAATGGGGGTGCGCACGGCGCTGACGACGTAAACCTCTCGAGTCATAGCGATGGACATGTATCCCCAAGGGTCGCCTGTCACCACCCCTGAAAAGCTGCCCCCACACTTGGCTGCCAGCACGGAGAGCGGTAGCAGTCCTCCGGGCTGAGCCATGCTCTGCAACTTCAGGGGATGAGCGACGCGATGGCGCAGGGCGTTACGGCTACGCGTGCCGTCGCAGTGCCTGGATGGGGTAGAGTACGGCGGTGCGAGACCAACATCGAAGCTTCACCAGCGATCTCGTGGCCGCGATGCGCGCGTTCTACAGCGAGACACCTGCAGATCTCGACGTCGCCAGTGACCCTGTCGCCTCCAGTCTGTTGCCGCTCCCGTTGACGCTCTTGGTGAAGGCCGTGGGGCGACCGGGGTTGGCCAGGCTCGTACACCACGCCCTCGGCCGGGCCAGCTTCGGGCTGTCCTATGGAGTGCCGCTCCGCACCGCTGCCATCGACGAGGCGCTTCGAGGAGAAGTGTCAGCGGGCTGCGGTCAGCTGGTGCTGTTGGGGGCCGGGCTCGACGCGCGGGCGTTCCGTCTGCCGGAGCTGGCTGAGTGCGCAGTCTATGAGCTCGATCACCCATCGACTCAGGGCTACAAGCGCTTACGCGTTGGCTCGCTGGAGCCTCTGGCCCGCTCGGTGAGCTTCTGCAGCATCGATTTCGAGCAACAGTCGATCGGAGAGGTGATTGGAGAAGCGGGCTTCGTCACACAGGAGCGGAGCTTCTGGATCTGGGAGGGAGTGACCATGTACCTCACGCCCGGCGCCATTGACGCGACGCTCGACGCGGTGGCGCTGTACAGCGCTCCGGGCAGCACGCTTTGCATGACCTACGTGACGCCGGAGCGTGGCGTCATACGTCGCGCTGGGCTAATTTCTGCAGGGAAAATTGGCGAGCCAATCCTGGGCGCGCTCAGCCAGAGCGAGGTGCGGAGCCGCTTGGAGCGGCGCGGCTTCAGCGTATTGTCAGACACTGACAGCCGGGACTGGGCGCGACAGTACTGGGCCACGGCACCGCCCAGCCTGCGCGTTTGGGAGCGCCTGGTCGTGGCGCGCAGAGCCTAGCCCTCGTCGAGCGGCGCTTGCGCGTTCGGCTGGTCAACCGAGCGCTTGGCAGCTCGCTGCAGTCTGCTGACGAGCGCGTTGGCCCGACGAGACGCCTCGTCGATGTCTCGAGCGAGCTCCGCGACTTCCAGCGGGTCTCCCGGGTGCAGCTGGATCAGCGAGGCGTTGCCCTGGACCACGAGCAGGTGGTTTCTCAGCGTGTGGGCCAGCGCAAGCAGCTCTGCTTCAGAGGTGGGACTCACAACACCTCTCCCAGCGCAGCTTGGAGATCCAACGGACGATACGGCTTGCGTAGGAAGCAGGTGCGGTGGTGCGCGAAGATCGGGTCCGACATCGCGTGAGCGCTATGAACGACGATGGGTAGGTTGGGGGTGCGGCTGCGAGCTGCACTCATCACCTGCCAGCCGTCCATTCCGGGCATCTTCAGGTCGAGGATCATCCCGTCGAAGTGGGTTCGCTCCAGGCACGCCAGCGCCGCCTGTCCGCTGTGGACGCAGACCGCTTCATATCCCGCGTGGGTCAGCATCCGCGCGACGACACGTCGCGACAGCTCCGCGTCGTCCACCACCAGGATTTTCAGGTGCCTCAGCGGGCTGACAACGGTCACACAGAGACCTAACGGCACGTACGCGTTCGCGCTTGAGACTCGTGGGTCAAGTTCCTGAATTGCCCTGACGAGCCGGTCAGCGTGCTGTGCTCCCCCAGCTCCCGGGGGCATCGTCAACGGCTCTACTTCACGACGGTCTGACAGCCCAGCACCACATCGACGATCACCCCACCGCCCTGAACCGCGGCGCAGGAGTGCTTACAGAGCGTGATGCGCGACGGGTTGGTGGGGGTGTCATAGTACCAGCCCGCCGTGTCACCCAACCCGCAGTTCGCCGCGCCGTCTACGCGGGGAACGAACTCGCGGATCCCCGCCTGGGTGAACGTGACGTTGACCTTCTCCGTATCCACCTCGCCTTCCTTCGGCGTTGGGATGGAGTACGTGCACTGTAGATCCCCGCGGATCTTGTTCAGGGCATCCAGGAACTCCTGTCCGGCGTTTACCCCGGAATCGACCAGGGTAGCCTGCTTGGTGCCACCGGCGAGGGCGATGGAGTTGAGCGTCGAGAGTTGCTCACCCAGGCCGATCACGAAGGTGAGCACAGAGGGGTTCTGATTCTTACCTTCTTCGGCGCGCGCAGCGACGATGTCGGTGCCCTCCGGGTTGCAGCCAGACGGCGCCCCGTCGGTCGCGAGCACCACGGCGGTCAGGTGGTCGGGATGCGCCGCCGCCCAGGTTTGCGCGTAGTCGATGGCGCCTTCGAGCGCGGGCCCCATCGGGGTGCCGCCGCTCGGGCTGGTGTTGTCAATCGACTGCTTCACCAAGGCTGCCACCCCGGGTAAGGCTTGGATCGTAATTGATGGGGTCGTGTAGTCGCTTGCCAGGCAGGAGCTGGTCGGCTTCTCGTTGCACAGGTTGCCGTAGCAGCACGAGTTGAGTGTGCACTGTGCGATGTAGGGGAAGCAGTCGTCAGAGACGCTGCACGCGCTGGGTAGCGGCTTGCTTAGTGCCACGGGGAAATAACCGAGCCCCAGGCCCATGCCCGCGTTGCCCTGCAGGTCGACGAAGTTCTTCACTGCCTGTGTGATCGCGCTCCAGCGCTGCAGGCCGTTGGTGTCAGCGTCCAGCATGCTGTCCGAGCGATCCAGCAAGATGTAGAGATCGAGCGGGATGACATCACCGGCGTACGAGTCCGTGGCGCACCCCGGGAGCTCGGCGTCGCTTCCGCTGGCGTCCAGCACGGAGCCGCCGAAGCCGCCGTTGCCGGTGCCTCCCGACTCGCTACCTGCCTCACCACCGGAGCCCCCGTTGCCCGATGGGCTCGAACTCGAGGCGGAGCACGCCGCGAATGGGCTCAGGCCGATCAGCAGAGACGCCAGCGTGATCAGCCTCGGCAGGCGCTGGCGGCGGAAGGTGTTTCGGGTAGCAGGAGTCGATCGAAGCGGAGCATGCATGGTCAAGAGCAGACTGAGTCTAGCAGCGCCACGCGGGTTGTTCGCACTTCGAAGCGGGCCGCTGCGACAATTCGCATGAGAGAACGAAGACGGTGCGCCTACATTGGCGTACCCAGCTGCAGCCTCGGCGCGCCTGTTTGCAGGGCCCCCATCATTCCATGAGCAAACACCGCGCCGAGTGGCGAGGGATGGTGCGCCTGTTCGGCCCAGCCAAGGCGTTCGATTGGAGCGTGCGCTTCAGTCGAAGCGGGTGCTGCGCAGGCGCAGGCGAGCAGTGCCTTTGGTCGGGATCAACATGCCGTCTTGAAACGTCTCGTTGTCGGGGAGCATCGCCGCTCCCATCCCGGGGGTGATCTCGGCGGCGTTGCCTTCATCCGTGTCGATGTGCATTTCCAGATGGTATTTGTCGCTGACTCGGATCAGGACATCGCCGAACACCAGATCGCGTCCCTCGGAGTCGATCGCTACCTCGACGACGTCCTTGTTCTTCACGCCGAAGCGCTCGGCGTCTGCGGGGGTCATGTGGATGTGGCGCCGCGCACAGATCAACCCACTCTCGAGTGTGAGGCTGCCTTTCGGCCCAATCAGCGTGACTCCGGGGCTGTCCTTGGTGTCTCCCGAGTCGCGAACCGGGGCGTCCACGCCGAGCTTGAACTCGTCGGTGCGCGCGACCTCTACCTGGTTCTTGCCTCGCGTGGGGCCTAGCACCCGCACTCGATCCAGCTGGCCCTTGGGCCCGACGACCGTGAGCGTCTCCTCGCAGGCGTACTGACCCGGCTGGCTCAGCTCTTTTCGGGGTGTCAGCTGGTGACCTTCACCGAACAGCGCCTCCACCGCTTCATCGGTCAAGTGAATATGCCGTGCGGAAATGGCGATGGGGATGCTCAGGCCGCGCTCCACTTGGTCGTCCAGCTTGGCCAGGTGTGCAGCGTCCTGGGCGATAGCGCGGGCCTCGTCCGTCGCCACTACCAGCAGGTGCGTGCGACTGTGCGCCTCGTGGATCTCCGCGACCGGGGCCTCCGCTGACAGCTTCGCGTCTCGATTCTTGTCTTCGTCGAGGCGGGCTCCGAGAAACTCCAGGCGCTGCAGCGTGCGATGGCGGATCAGCGCCGAGTTTTCGCCAATGCCTCCCGTGAAGACGATCGCGTCCACGCCTCCCAGTACCGCCGCATAGGCACCGATGTACTTGCGCAGGCGGTGGGTGAAGACCTGCAGCGCGAGGCGACAAGCCTCGTCGCCTTCGGCTGCGCGAGCTTCGATGTCCCGCAGGTCGTTGCCCACCCCGCTGAGCCCCGCGAGGCCTGACTGGCGATTCAACAGATCGTCGAGCTCGTCGACGCTGGTGCCCTGACGCAGCAGCTCGAGCAGCACTCCGGGGTCCACGTCACCCGAGCGCGTGCCCATCACCAACCCCTCGAGCGGCGTCATCCCCATGCTGGTGTCGATGCTGCGCCCATACTCCACCGCACATACGCTCGCACCATTCCCCAAGTGGCAGGTGATCAAACGCAGGTCTCGCAGGTCGCTCTTCAAGTGGGCTGCAGCCGTCGTTGCGACCCAGCGATGGCTGGGGCCATGGAAGCCGTAGCGCCGGATCCCGTGCTCCTCTCGCAGCTTCGCGGGCAAGGCGTACTCCTTTGCCCGGGTCGGGAGCGTGCTGTGGAATGCGGTGTCGAACACGGCCACGTGGGGCAGGCTCGGCAGCAGAGATCTTGCCGCGCGGATACCAGCGAGGTTCGGTGGATTGTGGAGTGGGGCGAGCTTCGAGAGCTCATCGATCTGCGTCTCCACGGCTTCATCGATCCGGACCGCGCGATTGAAGCGCGCTCCGCCGTGCACCACCCGGTGTCCGACCGCGGCGACCTCGATCCCCTCCAGGAACTCGGGCAGCACGCGGGCCAGGGCGGCTGCGTGGTCAGCGGAATCCAGCTCCACCGCGTGCTCCCCTAGAGCGAAGCGGCAGCCCGGCTTCCCGACCCGTTCCACCTTGCCACTGAGGGTCCGGCCGCCGCGTTTTGCCCGCTCGCCGCTCGACGGATCCAGGACATCGAGCTTGATCGACGAGCTTCCACAGTTGATCACCAGCACCCACGTATTCGCCATGGGGCGGGAGGTTACCAAATCGCCGCGGCGGCGCCTCGTAGGCGCGTTCCAATCGCCCGCGGGCGGGGGGCTGGTGGCGCAACTGCCACACTCCACCGCTGGCCTTTTCGCGAGATCACGAGGGGTTGCAGTTGGGGGTGAGGAGGGCTGTATCCAAGCCGCGCCGATTCGCGCAATCTGTTCGCGCGACGCATTGAACGGAGCCGCAAACCTCGATAGGGTCGCGGCCCCTTGATCAGCGACGAAACGATTCGACAGGCGCTCTCTCACCCCCTCCTGCGCAGCGATCTAGACGTGCTCGGGAAGAAGTACGAGGGCAAGGTCCGGGACAACTACAGCTCTGCCGATGGCAAGCGCTACATCGTGGTCACGGACCGCATCAGCGCTTTCGACCGCGTGCTGGGTACCTTGCCGCTCAAGGGCCAGGTGCTGAACTGGATCGCCGCCTGGTGGTTCGAGAAGACCAGGCACATCGCGGACAACCACGTGGTGAGCGTTCCCGATCCCAACGTCATGGTGGCCCACGAGTGCGAGCTGCTGCCGGTGGAGATGGTGATGCGCGCCTATCTGACAGGCACGACCAGCACCAGCATCTGGGTTCACTACGAGCGGGGGGAGCGGAAATTCTGCGGTCATGATCTGCCCGAGGGCATGAAGAAGCACCAGCGCCTCCCCCATCCCATCCTCACGCCGAGCACCAAGGCCGCCCAAGGGGATCACGACGTCTCTGCGTCTCGCGAGGAGATCTTGAAGCTCACCGGGATGCCGGAGAGTGACTTCGACACCGCGGCCAAGATGGCGGCGGAGTTGTTCGCCTTTGGTCAGAAGACCTGTGCGGAGCGAGGTTTGATCCTCGTGGATACGAAGTACGAGTTCGGGAAGACCAAGGACGGCCGCATCGTGGTGATCGACGAGATCCACACTCCGGACTCTTCGCGCTTCTGGTTCGAGAAGACGTATACGGAGCGCATGGAGGCTGGAGAGTCTCCCGAGAGCTTCGACAAGGAGTACGTGCGGCGCTGGCTCAAGGACAAGGGGTTCATGGGCGACGGGCCCATCCCCGAGATCCCCGATGACGTGAAGGTCGAGGCGGTGAAGCGCTACATCGAAGCGGTGGAGACCATCACGGGTGAGCCCTTCACGCCGAACCTCGAAGACCCGGGTCCGCGCATGTCCCGAAACCTCGGCTTGTAGGCTGCGAGCTCACCAGGCTGCGAGCTCACCAGGCTGCGAGCTCACCAGGCTGCGCGAGGGGGTTTGCGGCTACTCGACCGGAGTCGGCGGCGGGGCAGGCTTCGCTGGAGGCGGACTCAGGCCCAGGTCCTCCGCGTTCACCCAGAACTGACCTTCTTTCGGCGGCATCACCGTCGCGTCCTTGGGCATTACGCTGGCCCAGCCCGCGACGACGTCGAGCACCAGGACCTCGGTGTCGATCTCGATACGACCGATCTTCGGTGAGTCTTGCTTCGCCTCGAGGCGGATGTAGTGCTCGCGGGTCGTCTTGACCAGCTTGGTCTCGCCCTGGACTTGCACCTTGGAGCCGGTGACCGTGCGCTTTGGAGGGATGTATTGATCCATGACCTCGCCCTTGGGTAGCGCCTTGAGGCCCGAGGCCTTCGCCCACGCTTCGATCATGATCTCGCCTTCGTAGGCGACCTGTACGTATCCACCGTGGCGCTTCGTGCTCCAGAAGACCATCTCGGCGCCCCCAGCTCGGTTGAGCGTCGTCACCTCACTCTTGGCGCGGCCATAGTCGTCGTAGAGGGTCAAGGTGTCCGACTTCATGCGATAGCCACGAGCGTCACCATCGATGGACCAACCGCGCGGAGTGCCCTGATCGAAGCTCAGGTTGCCGCACGAGGTCCACGTCTTGAACGTCTGGGAGATCGGCGTCTTGAGGTGCTTGGCGACGCGGATGCGCTTGGGGCTCGAGCCATCGAAATGCACCTCGCGATGTGCACCAACCCAGAGATGCCCCTGCACGACCGTGAGCGCCTTCTTGGTGTACATGGGCAGCTGCTTGGTGTGCACGTAGCCTTCGATGCGGAAGTGCCCCTTGCCGGTCCCGGTGTCCAGGCGAGCCCGGTCGTCATTTCCTTTAGGAAACTCGAACGCCTTGAGCGGGGTGTTCGCACCCGTCAAGCGCGCAACCACCTTGCCGCCGCTCGCCTTGTCGTAGATCTCGAGTTCCTTTGGAGGCGCTGTCTTGCCCGTGATGATGCAGGTAGGTCCGGCGCCGTTATCGGTGTCTGGCTTGTCTGCCTGCTGGTCGGCCTGGGGTGAAGCGTCCGCCGTGGGCTCGGCGTCGGCCGGCGCTGCCGCAGCGCTGGGCGCTTGCATGCATAGCCCCAGGGCGAGTAGCCCACCGCCGCTGAGCGACAGCCCCAAGAGCCGCGTGTTGCGCAGGGTGCGGTTCGGGGGCGTTTGCTGGCTCATCATCCGATCTCCTTCAAGCTAGCGGCGCACTGGGCGGGCCGGCCCGGCGCTTCTTTCGCAAAGACTCTGACGCAGCAGGAGCGTCACGATTCATTTGTAGTATAGCCGCCCTTCCCCGCTCGGAACTGCACGTGTCGAACGACGAATCTGCCACACAGCCCCCTCTCGCCCAAACCTCTGCTTCGGCTTCGAGCGAAGGTCCGGCTCTGGCCTTCGCCACGCCGCGTAAGCTCCCGAAACCGAAGAGCCTTTCTGGTCAGGTCGTGGTGCTGGACATCGCGTTTGCCGGGATGGGCGGCGGAGGCTTCGAGAAGATCACCAAGCCCTTTCTACAGGGCCTTGGGCCCCGCTTGGCGGCCTGGGTGGATCACCATGATCACGAGCTTCACGCCGAGTACGCGCAGGATCCGCGCTTCGTCCTCGCGACCAAAGCCGAACACGGCGCGTGCCCAGAGATGATCGATGAGGCGCTCGTGGAGCGCGTCGGGCCCGTCGACACCATTGTTTGCCACACGGATTTTGATGGCCTCGCCTCGGCGGCGAAATGGTTGCGCGGTGGGCGAGAGCCGTACCCAGGGTGCGACGCAGATGCGCACGCGATCGACACCCGGACTGGACAGCCCAGCGAGACGGCTGAGCGCTTCGACCGGGCGCTGCGTGCTCGCCCGAGAGACGCAGGTCTGTTTGGGTTGATCGTTCGCCACCTTGCCAGTGGCCTGAGCGACAAGCACTTGTGGACACCCATCGATGAGGCCGCGCGTGAGCTCATTCCCATAGAGAAAGAGACGCGGCGCGCAGCCGCGAGCTACGTGCGCTACCCCCCAGGCGTCGCGATCGTGGACATCGCGAAGGGCTTCAAGGCGGTGGACAAGACGTTGCTGCTACTGTTGGGGCAAGAGCGCGAGCCCGTGAGCATCGTGCTCGATTCCGCGAGCGTTTCCGTGGCTGCTGCCTACAACAGCGGGTACAATTTCCTCGAGCTGTTCGGACTGCAGGGCGGCATGCCGACTCGGGTGAGCGTGCCTCGCAACCAGCTGGCGATGGTCTTGCGCGCTCTTCGCGTCGACTCGGAAGCGCTCCACGACTTCGGCTGAAGAGGCCACAGGAGCCGCCCTACGATCGGCCACGGGGCCGCTTTCCCCGCGGAGTGATTACGCCCGACTCCCACGCCCACTGATGCCTCGTGGTGTCTTCTCAAGACGCGCTCGAGCGGCCAGCCACGCTCGCGGAACAGGTGCGCGGAAACGCACGTGCTGGCATCCGGTGTCGTGGTTTCGAGGTTGGCCATGCACAGGTGTCTAGGGTCGATCTGAACGCTTGGCCAGATGTTCGGTGCCGGTTGCTTTCGTGTGGACGTGATGGGGATAAGTTGTCACTCGGCAGGGGCAAATTTTCGGTATCTCAGATTGCCGAAGTCGGACCCTCGTGGTAGTCGGGTTTTCAAGTTTGAAAGGTCGTAGGGGGCTGGAGCCAGCTAACATCTTGAAACTGTGTCGAATCAGGGGGTTCTGACACAGGCTGGCGGCAGGGGCCGGTCCGATTCGCGCCAGCGAAGGCGCGAGCAGGCAAGAAGACCCAGCAAAGTCGGCAGAGCCTTCAATCGAGGCTTTCGTCGAGGGGGGCAGTCGTCGCTTCACGCAAGTAGGTGTGCCCCCCGCTGTTCGGTGGACAAGGGGCAAGAGGGACTGACGGAGCAGCTCATCTCCGGGGGGTTTGATGGCAACCAAGATCGACGTCTCCAGTGCGGCGAGTGACGAGATTTTCTTCCAGAACGACAGGGTCTCGCTGTGCCTGTTGGTCAACCGGCGCTCGCGCACGATGCGGGTGATCGACTTTCGATCCGGGCCGAGCCCAGCCAAGCGGATCTTCGTGATGAGCCTTGCCCAGCGCGAGGGCATCGATCGCGTCTACACCTTGGTGGAGCGAGAGGAGGTGTCCTCCTGGGCCCGGCTGGGGTTCATGAAGGAAGGGAGCATCCCCGCGTTCTACAAGCGCAGCGACGCCCACCTCCTGGGCGCGTTGGTTCCGCGAGGTGCACCGGAGAACCCGGATGAGTCAGGCGCGCGACCGGTGTACCTCGACTACGGGGCCGCGGTCGCCACCGGGCCCAACGCCGCCCACTACCAAGCCACGCGGAAACTTGCGAAGGAGCGTGAGGGGGTGGCTTGTCCGCCAGTGCGCGTCCAGGTCGGGCGGGACGCGGACGTGGCCCGTTGCTTGGCGTCAGCCGAGCGCGCTGACCGCGTGCTGTCGCACCTGGAACCGTTTGGTCGAGACGTCGAGCGCCAGGCCTTCATGTGCACGGCGCGCGGCGGGTTCTCTTTGCTCATCAGTGTCGAGAGCCAGCCCTGCTATTCCAACGCGTTCGTCGAGCTCGTGCAGGCACCCCGGACCGAGAAGGAGACGGCGCTGACCACTCGCGCCATCGGCGAGGTGTGTGACCGGCTGCTCGCTCAAGACGTCGTGAGCGCGTTTGCGCTGACCGCTGTCGATGATCACGACCTGGGGGCCGCCTACCTGATCAACGGGTTCAAGCGCACCGGGTTTCTGCAGGGGCATCTGCTCCAGCACGGGGAGCGTAAGGACGCCTTCCTGTGGAGCCGAAAGCTCGCTCAGCCCGATGGGCCGACGGGCAGAGACCAAGATTTCTAGCGGTCGGCTGAGACTGACCGCACGAGGTTCATTCAGTGCGTCTGCACTGAATGGGGCAACAAGAAGAGAGAAGGGGAGCCACGTTCGAAGATTGCGCGCCGTGTGACGGCTAGAGTTGGACGTCGCCGGGGCTGAGGGGCCCCGAGGCGCGCGATGCGAATGTGGTCGGATTCTGCCCGCCCGTATGAGGGTGCGGGCGGGCGGAATCCGGATTTTTTTGTGCTCGCGCAGGCCGCGATTCGACGCAGCTTCGTGGGCCGTGGTGGCTTGGGGAGTGGGAGTGCTTGCGCTGGGTGTGGGCACTGGGTACGGCCAGGGAGTGACGCCGCGCCGCCTCCGAGTTCCGCTGACATTGGGTTTGCCCGCCCTGGTGGGCCTTTTGTGCTCATGGCCAGGCAGCGCCACGGCGGCGAACGCCGTCGCTCCCGCGCCCCCCGGCGGAGCGAAGTTGGTCGTTGGCTTCGACAGCTCAGGGGAACTCAAAGGCCTACTGTGTCGCCGTGAGCCGTGCGACGTGGCTCGCGGGCAGAGCCTCGGGATGCCCGCGGATCTGCGGGGCAGCAAGGAGCGGGCCCGCCTCGCTATAGTTCCGCTCGGAAAAGCAAGCTATGCGGTGCACGCGAGCGTGCCTCGGGACGCCGGTCGCGCCTGGGAAGCCGTGGTGGGGCAGCGCGCTGGCAAGCTGGTCGTGGTCTTTGCCGGTGAGACGGGGCCCGTCAACGGAGCGGAGGGTGAGCGCTCGGGACCGGTGGTGAACATCTCTGAAGCGACCAGCGACGGCTCCAGGCGCGTGGTGGTCGGTGAGATGCTGGAGAGCATGTCCTTGTGTGGTCGACCAGCGGTCCTCTCCCCCAAGCTGCTGCTGCCAAGGGACATGAAGCTGCACGCGGCGAAGGTGCAACGCCTGACTCCAGAGGAGCGCGCTGGCGCCGAGACGCTGACCGCCAGCGTCGTCGAGGGAGAGGTCAAGCCGGGGCCGAGCCTGCTCCGCGCCATCTCGGCCAGCAGCGCCGTGGGCAACCCCAGTGCGCTGACCGACGGAGACCTGGAGACCACCTGGGCGGAGAACCGGGGGGGCTCCGGGCGGGGCGAGTTTGCGCTCATGCTGGCGCCGCCAGAGGTGCCACTCAGCGCGTTCGAGTTCGTGGTTCGTCCGCCGTCGCGTGAAGTAGCCCACGGTACAGCGCCGAAGACCTTCTTCATCGCCATGACCAAGCAGCTCTACAAAGTGGAGATGCCCGAAGACGCCTGGCAGTTCCCCGGCCGGCGCTACCGTGTGGAATTGGAGGAGCCGACGCAGACGGACTGTGTGGCGCTGGTCACCGACGACGCGTACGACGAGAGCAAGGCGGCCCAGGTGACGTTCGCTGAGTTGTCGGCTACGAGCAGCTTCGACGCGGAGAACCTGGCGGGCCTGGTGGGCGCTCTGGCCGGCGGTGGTGAGCGTGCTGAAGCCGCCGGGGCGGTGCTGCGGGGCCTCGGCGCACCCGCGTTCGCCGCCATCCGCGAGCGCTTCAAGGATCTCGATGCCGGTGGGCGTCGCGTGGCCTTGGACGTCATCGATCACGCCTCGTGCGCCGACTCCGCGCCGGTATACGTCCAGGCCCTGCTCTCCGAGCAGCAGGCTCAGCGAATACATGCGGAAACACGGATCGGGCGCTGCGGCAAGGCGGCCGTGGAGCCCCTGAGCCAGGCGCTGGATGGCCCAGAAGGCGCGCGCGCCGCCAAGGCGCTGGCGAGCGTGGCCCCGGCAGAGGCGGTGGGGGCGCTGATGCAACGTCTGATCAGGCTCGCTCCAGGCGCGAAGTCGCCCCCCAAGGCCCCGCGCACGAAGGCGGGAATCGTGGCCTACGCCAAGCAGCGCAAGGCTCAGGTCAAGAACGCTCAGCAGCGCGCTGCGTTCCGTTCGGCGCTCGCGGAGGCGGCGAGCGAGCCCCAGGCTCGAGGCGCCGTGAGCAAGCAACTGGCCGCGGATCTGCCAAAGAACGCAAGGATCGATCTGTTGCGAGCGCTGAGTGGGCGCCTGTCTCAGCACGAGGACGCTGCCCGCAGCGTGACTGCGCTGGTCGGCCCTGAGTCAGACTTTCGGACCCGCTACTTGCTCATCGCACCTCTGGCCGAGCTCGCCAAGGCTGACCCGGGCGCCAAGCAGAAGCTGGCTCAGCTCCTGGCGAAGGATCCCAGCAAACATATCCGTGCGGAAGTTGCTCGGAGCATCGACGAGCCGGCGCGCTTCAAGAGCGAGCTGCTCTCTGCGCTGACGGATCGCGAGGTGCGGGTGCGGGAAGCTGCCGCGTCGGTGCTGACAGGGCCCAAGGCTAGCTTCGCAGAACCTGCGCTGATCGGTCGGCTGAGCAGCGACCGCTGGCCCCTGGTGCGGGCCACTGCGGCTCGTAGCCTGGGTGAGCTGCCCGCTTCGACACGCATCGACGCTGCGCTCGCGTCCGCACTGGAGGACGACTCGGCTCACGTGCGCCGGCCCGTGGTGCTGGCGTTGGGCGCCCGCGGGGCGCTGCGCTACTCCAAGGGCGTCGCCGAGCGCCTCGAGGATCGCGAGGAGCGCGCCGAGGTGCGGGCTGCGGCGGCAGTCGCTCTGGGGCGAATGTGCGCCAAGGAGCAAGCGGACCTGCTCGAGTCGTTCGCGGTGAAGTTAGCCAACCCGTACACCGATCCCGAGATGCGCCCTGTCGCCGCAGCGGCGCTCATCGCCCTCGCCCGCCTCGGCCCTGGCGATTTGCGGGCCCGCCTCGAGCCATTCTTCAAGGCTGAGGTGCCCAAGGCCGCGCGTCGGGCGGCAGAGACGGTGCTGAAGGCCCCAGCAGGCTGCGGCAGAGCCAGGAGCTAGGGAAGCGCGACCCCTGGCTAGGGGAGCACGTAGCCCAGAAGGCTCTCGGTGACCTGGCCCTCGCAGCTCGAGCTGGTGGACACGAAGTGATCGCCGCTCGAATCCACGCGGCAACGATAGAGCTCCACCCAGCCAGGGGTAGCGTTCGTCATGACATAGCCCACTGGGCCGAGAGGCGGGAGGTTCTCGCAGCCCGGGTCGGTGCTTAGCAGGTTGTGTTGCCCCACAGCGCACTCGTAGAGCATGCGTGAGCCAGTTACCGGCTCGCGGTGCAGGCGCCAAGCTGACTCAGCGGTGAAGCCCGGAGGAGCGAGGCGCGTCGATGCCCAGTGGCCCCGGCTCGCGGAGCTGCTGCGGGTCAGCCGCACGTAGGGCAAGTCTTCGAAGCCGCAGGAGAGCTGCTTGGGGCTCAAGTCGTTGCGGTTCGCGAGTGCCCAAGTCGCCCAGGCAGGCTTCGCGCTGCCCGCTTCGTCCCGCAGCCCAAGTCCGAGGCCGGCCGCCGTTTCCGCGGGGTGATCCTTCATGCGGTGGTAGATGTAGCTCTCTATCCCGGGCGTCCCGAGCACGTTTCGAAACGAGTTGCACAGCTGGCTCGACTGAGCCGCGGGGTTGGATTGAGGAGCGAGGGAGTTGATGCCGCTCTCTGTCAGCTGGATTTCCCACGTGCTCGGCTTGCCGGGGAACTCCCGGCGCAACCAGCCGGCGAGCACTCCGATGTTGCCATAGGTCACCTTGGGGTAGTCGTCCGCGGAGAAGGCTGGCGCCAGCAGGTTCGGGGGATACGGATGATAGGCGACACGCCAGTTGCGGTTGCCCACCAGCGTGGCGAACCGCTTGAGGAAGGTCTCACCCGAGAGCAGCGGATTGGTCGCGGCTGGAGCATCGAGGCTCTTGCCAAAGTGGTGCTCCAGCGAAATCAGGACCTTGGCACTGGTTTGCTCACCCAGCACCGCGTCGTAGGCCGCGTTGTAGTCGTTGGCGTAGGTCGCTATCCAGGCGTCTTGATCACACGGGGTGCCTTGACCGCACCCGATGTCGAACCAGTCGTTGGCGTTGACCTCGTTGTGGATCACGAAGTCCGCGATGCGCCCGTTGCCTCGCGTGCCACTGTAGCGCCTGGCCAGCATGCCCGCGAAACGACCATAGTCAGCGGCCACCTTGGGCGCGCAGAAGATCTCGAAGCCGGCGCTGACGGGGCTGCAGCTGTCGATGCGAGCCCACGTCGGCACACCGTAGACAACCGCTGTGACCACGACCCCAGCGGCGCTGTAGTCGCGGATGGCCGCGTCCACAGTCGTATCAATACGGAAACAATGGCCGCCGTACTCTTCGCTGTCAGCAGCGCACGGTGGAGGGCTCACGCTGGATTCCCAGCTCGACCACACCAGGTTCATGGCGACGCCGCCGGCGTTGTTACCAACTACCTCCGAGATCGGGCTCCAGAAGTCGGGTTGCAGGCCCTTGATGCGGTACGCGCTGCGGGTTGGGTACGGCAACGAGCCGCCACCGCTGGCCCCAGCACCGCCGCTGCCGGCCGCGGCTCCGCCCCCCGTGCCGGCGCTGCTGGCTCCGCCGCCGCCCGCTCCGCCGCTCGTCGCGCCGCTGGCGTTTCCACCGCTTCCGCCAGGCCCGGCCCGGCCTCCGCTTCCTCCGCCACCGCTCGCCGCGTCGCCCGCGCCCCCTGCGTTTCCCAGGTTTCCAGCCCCACCCACAGAGCCACCGGACTCGCCGCAACCCAACGCAATCACAGCGCCAAACAGCAACACACGCCGCATCCACGGAGCATACGGGATCCGGCGTCTCCCGGGTGAAGCGGCGCGGCCGGCGGAGGTTGGGTGGACCGGCTTCGCTCGGCCTGAGCATGCGTGCCCGTGTTTGTGCGAGTCGGCGCGCTCGAGCGCGGGCGTTTTGTCCCAGTTGCTAGGTAGCCTGCGGAGGAGCCGCTAGGCTAAAGCACAGACCGAACAATGACCCACGAAGCCAGCCACACGATCGCATCCGCCGACACCGAAGGCTCCGCAACGGCGGACCTGCTCGGCACCGCCGCCTGGGCCGCCCTCATCGCCAGCTTGCTGGGCGCGGTGCCAGGAGCGCTGCGCGCGAGCTCAGCGGGGGCGTCGCTGCCTCTGGCTTGGCTTGCGTTGGTGGGCGGCTCCGCGCTCTTGCTCCTGCCCTTTTGTATTGCCTTGCGGATTCAGCTCGGGCGGGGGGCGGCGGGTCGGCGCCAGCTGATGGTTTTGGTAGCGACCTTCGGCCTCAGCGCGCCGGTGCTGGGCATCCTGCTGAAGCTGCTCAAGACGGGCACTCATCACCGTCCTCTGGGCGCTGCCACCTTCGCCGGTATGGCGCTGATCGCGGTGGCAGGAGTGCTCGCCGTCGTGGGTCGCCTTGGCACGTTTGCTGCGCAGGATACTACCGCGGGGAAACGAGCGGGCTTGGCGCTCAAGCTGGCCGCCGGGGTAGGGGTGCTGGGCCTGGTGTACGCCGCGTTACCGCTGCTCGGTGCGGCCAAGGGCTCGCTGCTGGCGGGCTTGTTGCTGATCGGGGCCTCGGGGGCGCTGTGCTGGCTTGGGCAGCCCAAGGTCAGCGGCACGCTGGCACGCGCGGGTGTGGCTGTGTGTCTGCTGCTGAGCGTGCTGAGCGGGGTGTTGCTCCGCTCCAGTGCGCTGCTCGAGACCTTGCAGAAGCAAGCGCCGGTCAGCTTGGGAGCGGGCTGGCTCTGGGGCTAGAGGTTGGTGTCCGAGGGCGCAATGCGCGCGCGGCTTACGCCGCGTGCACCGCGTCATTCCGCGAGTTGCGCCGCTGAACGCCTGAACAAGCCGTTCGCTTTTCTGTCCTGGCAGCTGGCTCGGAGGCGAGATCGCGCCGTCCAAGGTTCGTACGGAGACACCCGCTCGGATCGAGCGGCCCCGCTGATCCGCCCGCTAGATCCCAGCGGTTGATCGATGGTCGCGGAGCTGTTGGCGGGGCTGGGGCTTGCGACGGAGGTTGCTCGACCCAAGAATCGGCTGTTGCCGAGCCGGTGTTCGCGTCGCCAAAGGATGCCCAGAGTGACCTCCGTCGCGTTGACGAGGGGCAGAGGCAAACTTAACTTTTGTCATCTGTGCGCGTCGCACCTTCGCACCCCACATCGAGCCCTGCTCCGGCTTTGCGTCGATCGAAGCGCCTTGCGTCGCGCTCGTCATGGCGTGAGGCGGGCCGCACTTGGCTGCGCTGGCTGACGACGCTGGCCGCCCTGCTGGTGATGGGTTTGGGGGTGAGGACCTCCGTCGCAGCGCCCGAGCCAGCCGCGCCGCAGGAGCAGGCGTACACGCCGCCTCACGACGCCCCCCACGTGCCTCCGGAGCTGGTGGCGGCGCGGAAGGTACCTGCCGGCTTCACGAGTTACCAGGGAGGCTGGCTCACCATCGCCTATCCAGTAGCGATGCGCGACCGTGTGCAGCCTCTGATCGCCGAGGCGGATAGTTTCCGCAGGGTTTTGTCGAATGCCTTGGGTCGGCCGGTGCTCCTGGCTGACGAGAAGCGGGACTCGCCGCCGGTATGGGTCATCGTGGCGCGGTCACCTGGTGAGATGCAGTCGTTGGCTCCAGACGGCTACCCGCCGCCAGCGTATGCGTCTGGGGTCGCCTACTCGTCGATCGGCCTGGTGCTGTTGACGATTGATCCGGTGAGCCCCGGTCAGCCTCACGTCCTCGAAGAGGTCTTCCGTCACGAGCTCGCCCACGTCGCCCTGTACGACGCCGTGGGGGGCGCTCACGTGCCGCGCTGGTTCAACGAGGGTTTCGCCGTGCACGTCTCTGGAGAGAGCTCCCTGGCGCGCCTGCAGACGCTCTGGATCGCCACCGTGAGTGACAACCTGATTCCCCTGGCTCGCATCGACGCAGGTTTCCCTGCGGATTCTGACAGGGCAGCTGTTGCGTACGCCGAGAGCGCGGACATCGTGCGCTACCTGCTGCGCAAGCAAGACTCCGAGCGCTTCAATGCGTTGCTGGAGCGCGTGCGCCCCAAGGGTGGTGAAGCAGGTCAGCCCTTCGAGGCGGCCTTCAACGACGCCTACGGAACCAGCCTGACTCAGCTGGAGTACGAGTGGCGCGCAGACGCCGCCAAGCGCTACACGTTTTGGCCGGTGTTGTTCAGTGGTGGCTTCGTCTGGGCAGGCGCGCTGGTGTTGTTTGGCTTGGCGTGGCGGAGGCGCCGCAAGCACCACTACGAGACGCTGGCTCGCTGGGAGCGTGAAGAGGCGGAAGAAGACCGCCGTCGCGCCCTCGCTCAGAACGCCGTGCGGGTACACATCGTGGTGCCGGGTGCAGAGTCTAGTATCGCGCTGCGTGAGATGGGCAGTGACGTCGACACCGAGGAGCTCGAGGAGGAGCGCCCCAGCGGTGAGATGGCCCCACCCAGCGAGCGTGGCGTGCCGAAGGTGCGCCATGAGGGCTCCTGGCACACGTTGCACTGACGCCTGCCGTGTCGGAGCTATCATCGGAAGAAATTGCCGCACGGATACGCGACCTCACGGAGGTCACCACGCCGCACAGCTGCCCCGAGCTGCAGATGCACCTGGCGACCCCTCGGACGTCGCTCTGGCGAGCGTCGGAAGCGCAGCTCGCGTCTTGGAAGTGCCCCGAGCCCTATTGGGCTTTCGCGTGGCCGGGAGGCCAGGCTCTTGCGCGTGTCGTGCTGGACGCCCCCGAGCTGGTCAAGGGCTGCGCCGTGTTGGATTTCGGAGGCGGCGGCGGAGTGCTGAGCCTGGCGGCTCTGCGCGCTGGAGCCCGGCGAGTGGTGATGAGTGACGTCGACCCGTGGGCCCGTGTGGCGTTCCAGCTGAACCTGGGCCTGGCGCCGGCGCGGGCTGACGGCGAAGTCGAGGTGCGCCTGGAAGATCTCATCGGCAGCG
>JAUILJ010000838.1 GCA_030433055.1 Polyangia bacterium | reverse complement strand
AAACAGAAAGCACCATTAATGGCGTCTTTTCCAGCTATCCACAGGTTGAAGATGCCGTCATAGAGAAAGGTCGGTTCTTTTCAGCATCAGAAGACGCAAGCCTCGCAAAAGTGGTAGTTCTCGGTTCATCAATAAGAGAAGAGCTCTTTGGGGAAGAAGACCCCATTGGGAAACAGGTAAAGATTCATACCCACAACTTCCGAGTTATCGGATAGGATCCCAGCACGCCAGTCTCATGCCTTTCTCCAAGTCGCTCTTCGATCCCATTTCCGTAGTGGAATGCGCCTACGATCTGCGTTCGCCCAGGCAAGAGTGGCTGCAGCGGCTCCACCACCTGATCGCACCCGCCATGGGCTATGAGCGCGGCGTCTTCATGGCGGAAATCGAGGTCTCGGGGACCTCACCGGAAGACTGGGCCGCGCACACCAGGGAAAGCCTGGACGCGGACAGCACAGAATATTTCGCCACCCTCGCTGCCTCGATGCGCTCGGAGCTCATCGGGCCACTGCTGCTCTACGCGCCGAGTGTGGGCACCATCGGAGGACTGGTGCGGCAGGGCACGATAGACCAATCCGTGGTCGAGGAAGATGTGCGCCCTGCGACTGGAGCTACCGACATCTTCGCCCTCTTTCCCTGGACGCCAGGCAGCACTCGAGGCCTGGTCATCGCTGCCCCTTCGAGCAAACCCTACGAGGTCTCCAACGCGAGCCTGACGCGCTGGAAGCAAGTCACCAGCCACCTCGCGGCGGGCTACCGCTTGCGCCGTGCGCTCGAAGCCGAGCCTGAGCCTGGAGACATCCCGCCAGGGGGAGCTATTCTGGATCCTCGCGGCAAGGTGCTCGACGCGCTGGGAGAAGCCTCGACACCCTCCGGGCGCGCGGCGCTGGGGCGAGCAGCCCAATGCCAGCACGCGGCGCGCGGGAGCGCACGAAAGACGAAGGGGCTGGACCTCTGGCAGCCACTGGTGAGTGGACGCTGGTCGCTGGTCGATCACTTCGATCGAGACGGGCGTCATTTCGTCGTGGCTCACGTCAACGCCGACGACCAGTCGGATCCACGCGCCCTGAGCCGCCGCGAACGTCAGGTCGCGCGCCGCCTGGTGCGCGGCGACTCGCAGAAAGAAATCGGCTACGATCTGGGGCTATCTCCAAGCACGGTTGGCAATCACGTCACCACCATCGGCCGCAAATTGGGGACCTCCTCCCAATGGGAGACGACCAATGTCCTCACTGCGTTGCTTCGGCGCCCAAGCGAGGCAGTCAGCGTCGGGGACGTGGCTCTGCGCGTCTGGGAGACCACGCGGGAGACTCCGGCTCAGCTGACGCCGAGCGAAGCTGACGTGTATCAGTCGCTCCTGAGCGGCGCGTCCAACGAGCAAATCGCACGGAAACGCGGTACGTCCACGCGCACCGTCGCTCATCAGGTCGCTGCGATCTTCTCCAAGCTCGGCGTCCGCAGTCGCCAGCAGCTGCTGGCCACCGCGGGCGCGAAGAGGCGCAAGGCGTAAGGCGATCCGACTGCTCACGGAACGCTTGCCCAAGGAGACACGGCGCTACTTCTCCTTCTCGGCCTGCTTCTCTTCGGTATCCCGCTTCTTCACCGCCGCCTGACACGCGTCGAAGCTGTCCGGCAGCGCCTGCTCGATCAGCTTGCAGTAGCAGGCGCGCTTGGCGGGTTCGTCATGCGCGCTGTCGGCGCAGGCCAGGTAGGCAGACCAGTCCTTGTCGCTGGCCGTGATCGGGGCGAGGGGCACACCATGGGCGATCCGCTCCAGCGCCCAGGCGCGCACCTCCAGGCGCTCGATGCGTTCTCGCGTCTTCTGAGCTTCGGACTCGGAGTTACTCGCCGCAGAAGACGCCCCCGCAGCTTGAGTCGATGCGCTCATCGCAACCGATGCGGCGGAGTTCGCAGCATCCGCCTTCGACGACGTGCTCGCCTCCTTCTGCACAGACACCCACGCCGCGCCGACGGAGGCCATTGCGGGGATCACGGCGAGGGTAACCGGGAGCACCCAGCTCGGCCTGCTCGGAGCGGGCTCAGCCTTGGGCTCTGCCTTCGCTTCGAGCTGCTGCTCCAGCTCGGCCACCCGGCGTTCGAGCTTCGCGAGCTGCTCCGTATCACTCTCAGAAGTACCCATGGTCGACCTGCTGGGAACCTGGAGTCGGCAAACTTCGAGCCGCCCCTGCTAGCTGTCATGAGTAGTCAAGACTGCTTCAGAGACGCAACCCGTATTGGAGCGGGGCGCGGCTCGAGGACGCGAGGCACGCGAAATCGGCCCTTTCGGCGCTACTCGGGCCGCTCGAGCCACTCGTCACCGCCGCGGCGTCGAGCAGGACCGAGTGTGAGAGGCCCTGCGCGGCGCTGTCCCTCCCCTCGGTGGGCTGGAGCAGTCGACCCCGATGGCGCCGATCGAGCAACTCATGCGCGAGATCAGGCGAAGCGAGTCACCGTCCCATCCGGACCATTCAGGCCATCTCACCGCGCGGAAAATGTCGTTTCCTTTCGCAAGTTGTCTAAATTTCCACGTGCGGAATCATCGCCTGGCAACAAGCCACCGACCGGTCTGGAAGAACTGCCCATAGCCAGCCCACCGCTCGGTTCGCTATCCCAAACCTCGGAGTGGGGTTGGGGGTGAGGAGCGCCTCCACATTCCCGCGTGAGAAAGGGAGGCCCTGTGCATCGAGCATCGAGTTCCAAATGGCGCGGCATGTGTTGGCTGATACTGATAGCTGCGTTTCTGACCCAGCTGGGTTGCAGCGGTAGCGACGACGACGCGGACGACTGCCAGGTCGGCTGTGAGAAGGCGAATCGGCTCTGCGACTTCGGAAGCGAAGGGCTGCAGCAGTGCCTGTCCGAGTGTCGCGCGAGCACAGCGGATCAGATCCAGGCGGCTCGTGAGTGCGCAGACGCAGCCGAGACGTGTGCGGAGATCACGAGCTGTCGTCCCTAGCAGGCTGTGTGCGCGGGCACGGTGGTTGTTGATTGGCAAGGTGTGTTTCGACACCTTGCTAGGCGCGAACCATCAGTGATTCCGCCGCAAGGCCATCAACCGCTTGTAGTAGAGCCGCGTGCGTGCACTTGCATCCAACGGCTTGACCCAGTCCCAGCCCAGCGCTTCCCAGTCAGGGTCTTCGGGGTCCAAGCCCAGCGACTCGATGAAGGCGGGCCCGGTGACGAATAGATCACGCTTGTAGCCGAGCAAGTAGGCAGGGCCATCGCGGCGCAGCTCGGCCCAAGCAGCTCGGGCCGCTTCATACTGCTTGAACCACGCATTGAGCACGCCGCTCGACGCGTGGAGCAAGCTGCCGTGCTCGGTGATCTCCGCGTCACCTCGGAGCGCGCGCAGCGCGTGCTCCCAGCTCGGAAAGCCGCACTCCTTCGCCACCACCGCGAGGCAGTGCTTGCGCTTGAGCTCCCCAGTCTGATCCGCGAGCGCGGAGTCGTCGGCCCGACGGAGCTCTGGGAGGGCACGCAAGCGCCCGAGCGCCGCCGGCTCACCACGGCTGAGGCCTCGATGCAGGAGCTTCGCGCGGATCTTGAGCTCCTTGATCGGGTCCAGCTGCGCCCGCTCATTTCCTTGCGGCATCATTCGCCGGCTCCCATCGGCGAGGCCAGAAGTGCATCCACCCTGCGCTGGCGCACCAAGTGCACCTCGTCCTTGACGAAGTCGTTCCCCGGGGTCCGGGTGACCTCCCAATCGGTTCGTTCGCTAGCCAACATCGGAGACATCTCCTTGAATCAGCCGCTACCCGCTCCCTCGGCCAGAGGATGTCGATGAGGAGATGAAGGCGTCAGGACACCAACCATCAGCGCAGGGTGAAGCTACTTTCCGGCGGGGAGGGCGCCCCTGCGGCACCCACGG
The DNA here is from genome assembly GCA_030433055.1 of Polyangia bacterium. Classification (GTDB taxonomy): domain Bacteria; phylum Myxococcota_A; class Polyangia; order Polyangiales; family Polyangiaceae; genus JAHBVY01. The sequence continues at coordinate 84 of JAUILJ010000838.1, read as the reverse complement.
AGCGGAACATATCACGGCGTTACGGCTCGGCAACCGCGACTCGAATGCTACACTCCACACGTCGGAAAAGGTGGACCGGTTCGG
>JAUILJ010000019.1 GCA_030433055.1 Polyangia bacterium | reverse complement strand
TCACCGGGTGGATCTCCCGCCCTCCGAGCACCCGCATCAGGCTGTTGCCCACCTTCTTGATGCGTAGGGCCGCCTCGACGAGCGCGGGGTCCTGCTTCGCCAGTGTCATCGCATCGGGAACACCAAGGAAGTCAGGCAGGTGCAGCATGAAGATGTGCAGCCCGTGGCTCTCGATCCACTCCCCGGTGTACAGCAGGCGGCGCAGCGCGATATGTTCCGCGCGGAGCTGGATACCGTGCGCCTGCTCCAGGGCGGCGCAGGCGCTGGTGATGTACGCGACGGGGCAGATGCCGCAGATTCGCGAGGTGATGTCCGGCGCTTCGTGCTGGTCTCGCCCCCGGAGCAGCGACTCGAAGAAGCGTGGCGGCTCGAAGATGCGCAGCTCGATACGCTTCGGCGCTTCACCATCGAGCTCGATGCGCAGCGCGCCTTCGCCCTCCACCCGCGTCAGAAAATCGACCTCCAGTGTGCGGCTAGCCATGGCGTTTACTCTCCTCGCGGAACTGCGGTGCCAGCGCGTTGAAGGTCTGCAGCAGGCGCGCGAGGCGGGCGCTCCTGACCAGCGCGTCGCGGGGCACCAGCGCGCCGGGGTCCCTCGGGGGAGCCTGCCCAAGCAGTCGCTGACTCAGCGCCGCCGGGTTGGCCGCCTCGGCCGGCCCAAAGCAGCCGTAGCAGGCGCGGTCGTAGCTTGGGCACAGTGCCCCGCAGCCTGCGTGCGTGATGGGGCCGAGGCAAGGCTCCCCGGCGCTCACCAGCACGCACGCGTTGCCCGCCAGCTTGCACTCGAGGCACACGCTGTGGTGTGAAATCGTGGGCTTTCGCCCCAGCAGGAGCGCGCTGAGCACCTCCAAGAGCTGTTGCTTGTCGATCGGGCAGCCGCGCAGTTCAAAATCCACAGGGATATGATCCGCGATGGGTGTCGACGTCTCCAGGCTATCCAGGTACTCCGGGTGTGCGTACACCATGCTGGCGAACTCTGGCAGATCGCGCCCGTTTCGCAGCGCCTGGATCCCTCCAGCCGTGGCGCATGCTCCCAGGGTGACCACCAGCCCGGACTGCTCCCGTACCGTACGAATGCGCTTCTTGTCCTCATGGGTGGTGATGGATCCTTCGACCAGGGACACATCGTAGGGCCCAGGCTGGATCGCGCGCGTTGCCTCAAGGAAATATGCGATCTCGACGCGCTCGGTGAGGGCCAGGAGCTCGTCTTCACAGTCGAGCAACGAGAGCTGGCAGCCATCGCACGAGGCGAACTTCCACACTGCGAGCTTGAGCCGACGGTCTCTGAACTCCCGAGCCAGGTCGCGCGGGGCTTGGGATGCGGGGGGGAGGGTAGTCACAGCTCGCGCACCCCTTGCCAGCTCTGGATGCGCGAGAGCGGCACGACGGGACCGTGCTTGCACACCAGCAGAGAGCCGTACTGACAGTGGCCGCAGAATCCCAGGGCGCACTTCATGCTGCGCTCGAGCGACACGTATTGGTGGGTGCGGGGCACGCCCAGCAGATCGAGCTCTCGCCCAGCGAAGCGAAACATCACGTCAGGCCCGCAGAGCAGGGCCACGCTGCGCCGACTGTCGAAGTCTGCCAGAAACGCGGGCTCCGACAGCAACTGGGTGACCACGCCCACGTGACTCGGCACTCCCGGCACCCCCTTCCAGCCGCTCGGTGCGTGGTCCACCGCTACCAGGACCTGGAGCGCGCCGCTTTGGTTCCACCGGGTTAATTCCGTGGGGAACAATAAGTCATCCGGGCTGCGCGCGCCCACCAGCAGGCTGAGGCGCCCGTACCGCTCGCGCTGACCGAGCAGAGCGTAGAGCGCCGGCCGCAGCGGCGCTAGCCCGAGCCCGCCGGCGATCACGACGACATCACGGCCTTGCAGCTGCTGCATCGGCCAGGCGCTGCCGTATGGGCCGCGCAGCCCGAGCTGGGAGCCGGCTTCGAGCGCGCACAGCGCGTGGCTCACTGCGCCGACATCTCGGATCGTGTGCAGCAAGCGCTCGGGGCGTGCGGGATCCGAGCTGATGGACACCGGGATTTCCCCGACGCCGAAGGCATACAGCATGTTGAACTGACCGGGCTCGAAGCGAAAAGGAGCCGCGGGCTCCAGCTCGAGGGTCACGATGTCGTTCAGCTCACGCCACGTGCGAGCCACCCGGGTCGGGGTAGGAAGCCACGGGTCTGCCTCGTGTTCTTGCCCTGGGGATCCAAGCACCGGCAAGCTCACGGTACGGCTCCTCCCGGGAGCTTGCTGCCTGGGCCGTACACGTCCAGTCGCCCAAGTCGCACCTGACACAGCCGCTGGTACAGCTCTTTGAGCAGCGGCTTCGTCAGGGCATAGCCGAGGGCTGGATCCGCCTCCATCTTCGGCAACAAGCAGGTGGCGTCGAACTCCAGCGCGATCAGCGTGTCTATCGCTCGCGCGTCGAGGGTCCAGCGGTGCTCAGGGAACAGCCAGGAGAAGCCGACGACACCGCCGGGTCCGACGCTCTCCACCTGGATCGCTCCGCGCCCCGGCACGTGCACCTCCAGCGCCAGCCGGCCCTTGCGGACCAGATAGAAGCGCCCCGCGTCGCTCCCCTCCTTGAGCAAGAACTCTCCCGGCTGCCGACGCACGTTGCGTGCACAGCACGCCAGCACCGAGAGGTGCTCGGGGCTCAGACCCGCTGCGAACGGATGTGCCTTGACGATTCGCTCGAGATTCTCCATTCAGCCTCGACTAGTCCTCGGTCTTTTCGGAGAGGCGAGCAGCCTCCCGGGTGATGTCAATCCCCGCAGGGCACCAGGTGATACATCGCCCGCACCCTACGCAGCCGCTCGCCTCGTCGGTACCGCGAGGAACCGACGCAGCCTCTCCCAGCTGCTCCCGCCAGGTGCCAAGCTTGTGGGTCAGCCACTGTCGATAGCGAGATCGCGTACCTGCGCGGACGCTACCGCCGTGGACGTAGGAGTGATCCGCGGTGAAGCACGAGTCCCAGCGCCGCGAGCGTTCGGCGCTCGCCCCGTCGAAGCTGCTCGAGTCTTCCACGCTCGAACAGAAGCAGGTCGGGCAGGCCAGGGTGCAGTTGGTGCAGCTGAGGCAGCGATCGGCTATCGCGTCCCACAGCGGGCTCTCGAGGTTTTCGTCCAGTACCTTGGCCAAGCCCGCGAGGGGCAGCTGGCGTTCGATGCTGGCCGCGGCGCGCTCCAGTGATCGGTCCTCTTGCTCCAGCTCATCGGCGCTCGCCTTGGGCGGCGAGAGCCGCTCGAGCAGCGCCGCTCCTTCCGCGCTCCCGCTGCGCGCGATGTACACCACGCCAGCGTCGTTCGTCAGCTCACTCAGCGAGATGTCGAAGTAGTCGTCGGCTCGCGGGCCCGTACCCGTCGACGTGCAGAAGCAGGTGCTCGCGGGGTGGGCGCAGCTCACCGCCACGACGAACACCCCTCTGCGACGGGCGACGTAGTCCGCGTCCGCCGGATTGCCTGGCGATGCGCCTCCGAGGATATGGTCCTGCATGGAGATGGCGTGGAGATCACAGCTGCGTGCACCGACCAAGGCGAGGCGCGGACGTGGCTGCGTCGCCTCCAGCACCCGAAACCCGACGCCGCCCTCGGCGGTCTCCCGCTTGGCCCGCAACAGGGTCAGCTTCGGCACGAAGAAGTGGCGCTTGAATGAGCTCGCCGGCGTTGCGTATGCGAAGCGGGCGTGCTGGTCAGGCCCCGAGTGCTGGGTCAGCCGGTAGCTTCCTGGCTCCTGCGTCGAACCGATTCCCCGCGGTAAATCATCGAAGCTCTCGAGCGGGGCATAGTCGATCACCTGACCCACACGCCGCGGGCCGAGCAGGGTGTAGCCGTCGGCTTTCAGCGCCTCGAGTAAGGCGCCGCAGGCTGCTTCGTCCAAGACTGCTGGAGCGCTGCGAGCCGGTGCTGTCGTGTGCGGTGAGACCATCGCACGGGCGAGTATGCCTCATGCCGAGCCCCGGTTCCTGCGCTGGATTTGCGTGTTTTGGCGCTCGCTCAGCGCGGCGCTAGACGACGGCGATGGGGACCTGGGGGCCGGGCGTGACGTTCAGGGAACGCAAGCCGAGGAACTGCTCACCGTCGATGATTGGCGCCAAAAGCTCGTGGCTCAGCGCGCGGATGCTCATCTCCGTGCCAGCGACCTCGCGTAGGCTCGGGCTCTTGATCGCTCCTCCGCGTATTAGATCGGGCAGCGCCGCGATGATCTCCAGGGGTGAGATGGCTCCAGCCTGGAAGTGCAGCTGACCGGGCTCGGCGGCCAGCGGGAACACGCGAAACACGCCGCCCAACGATACGTCGAAGGAACCGGCGTGAAGCGCGCCATGCTTCGTCGTCTGCAGGCGCTCACCATCGAGCTCGACCTCTGCGATGGTGGGGCGGAACAGCTGCTGGGCGTAGGCTTGCCATGTTTCCGTGCGGGGAACGTTGAGCGCCCCCATGGCGAAGGAGGCAACCGTGCGCAGCACGATGGCCACGATGGTCGCTGGGCTCGGATCGGGGGAGGAGTAGTAATGGTCGAAGAAGCGCTGGCCAACGCCCCCCGCCGCGAGGGCGAAGCCCAGCCGGTCGAACACCTCTTCGGAGTCGGAGTCGCCCTGGAGCCGCAGACTGTCCAGGTGGATCACCCGCGGTCGGTCGCCCCGCTCAACACACTGAATCAGGCGCTCGACGATTTCGTCCTGTGTGCCCTCGACTCCAACCTTGCGCGCCACGAAGTCGATCGTGCCTCCACAGGTGGGAACGATGGGGATCAAGCCCGTGTCCCCTCGCAGCCGGCGGACTTCGTTGAGCGCCCAGTGCAGCGCGCCGTCGCCGCCATCGCTCACCAGGCACTCGACGCCGTCGCTCACCAGCTCCTCGATGGCGTGACGCAGTTCCTCGGTGGACTGGGTCTCCACGACGTGCCCCAGGGGGCCGATACGCGCGCGCAGCTGTGCGAGCCGCCGGGCCGCCGCCGCGGCCTGGCGACGGTTCTTGCGAGAATTGGGGTTGAGCAGAATGCCGATCTTCATGGGGAACAGGGGGGCTGGCGCGGTTGGCCCGGGGCAGGGCAAAGTCGTGCAGGAAGTCCAAGGAGCCCGCGTGCTCGCGCCTCTCAGAGGGACCGACGCGTCTTGGAAAGAACCGCGGCGTGAGGGATGGGCCTGCAAGGCGGAGTGCGGCGCCGGAACATACGCCATTCGCTGGGCAAAAGCGCGCCGGGTGCCGTTCAGGCGACGGAAGGGGCGGCAGTCTGGTGGCGTTCCTGCAACAATGTCACAACAAAGGACTCCCCTCCCGCGACGGTTTCAACTAAGCCGAGAACTTTCTGTTGGGCGGCCCCTCCGCCTAACCTTTTGATCCCACCTCCTGCGCCCAGCGCAGCGCGGCAGCGAATGAGCTGGTCTCAGCGCATTCGGTGTCCCTCCTTGCTTTTGCGTCGCCCGCCTCGGGGCGAGCTCGATTGAAAACGTGTCTGATCCTAGGCCCCCAGTCCTGAACCTCCGTGCGTGGCTTCTGCGTCACGTCCGCCTGGGGTGCGCACTGGGAACCTTGCTGGCCCTCGCAGACCTCGTCTTGGTCCCGTGGCTAGGGGTGCCGGAGCTGGGTGGCCTCGGGCCGCTGAGCTGGCGGCTGCGCATCCTCGGCGCGGCGCTCACCGTTGGGATGAGCGTGGCGCTCGCGCTGGTACTTGCGACCATCAGCGCGCTGGGATTGCGCTGGCGCTTCACACGCGCGCTCGCCGTCAGCTTGAGCAGCGGGATCGCGACCCTGTTCGTCGCGGCCCACATCGTGGGCCTCGTGGTGCGCCTGATGAGTGGCTCCTTCGTCACCCTGGGTGGTCTGGAGTTCGTGATGGGCAGCCTGAGCCATTTCGCGGACGCCGCGTTCGTTGGCTACGCGCGCTACACCTATCCGCTCTTCATCGCCGCGCTGGGGTTGGGGGTGAGCCTCGCCATCTACCTCCGGCGTCCGGCGAGCGGCAGCGGCTCAGCCTTGCGCCAGGTGCTTCCGGAAGGCGTGATCGTCGTCAGCCTCGCTGCGGCGGTGCTCTTCGCGGGAGTCGGCGAGGGGATGCGTGGAGTCTGGCGCGCGACGCCGGAACTGGCGCTGCTAGGCTCGCTCGATCCCCGCTGGACGCTGCCAAGAGCCGCAGACCCCGCGGCACCCAAGCTCGACGTGGAGCCCGGGCTGCCGCAGACCAGCGGCAAGCTCTGGGAGCAAGCCGTGAGCCGCATCGCCAAAGACGACGAGCCGCGCCCCAAGGTGCTGTTCTTGATGCTGGAGTCCGTGGGCATCGACCACTTGGGCTACGGCGGCTACACCCGGGGCACGACGCCGAACCTCGATCGCATCGCGGCTCGCAGCGCTCGTTTCCGCAAGGTGTGGACCACCGCGACCCACTCGAACTACGCGCAGATGGCGGCGATCTCTTCGCTCTTCCCCCGGCGCGGGTCGGCGCTCGACATGTACAACCGCATCGACTACCCGCGGATGCTCTACCATGATGTCTTCTACCGGCTGGGCTACAAGCCGGTGACCATCAGCTCCCAGGACGAGACCTGGCAGGGGATGCTGCGCTTCCAGACGACGGACACACCCGTCGACTACTGGCACGCCAAGGACTACAAAGGGCCCCACGTCTACACTGGCAGCGAGCACGTGGTGCCGGATCACGCGACGGCGGAGCGCGTAGGCAACTACATTCGCGAGCACAAGGACGAGCACTGGGCGTTGTACGTCAACTTCCAGATGACCCATTTCCCCTATGTGCTCCCGGAGTCGGCGAAGCACCCGTATCAGCCGTCGGATCCCCAGGGAACCTTCAACTACCTGTACTACGGCGAAGAGGATCTCGAGCGGGTCGAGAACCGCTACGACAACGCGCTCCACTACGTTGACGCCCAGATCGGCAAGCTCGAGCACGCCCTCGAGGCGAGCGGCCAGCTGAAAGACACGCTCTGGGTGATCACCAGCGATCACGGTGAAGCGTTCTACCAACACGGCGGTGTGACCCACGGCAAGACGCTGTACGACGAAGAGTCCCGGGTGCCCCTGTTGTTCCACTGGCCGGGCCACGTGAAGCCTCAGGACATCGACGAGCCCACCAGCCACCTGGACATCATGCCCACGGTGCTGGAGCTGGTGAAGGTGCCCGCGCACCCCTCGTATCAGGGGCGCAGCATGGCCGGCCTGATGAAGCCGTCCGCAGACCCCGTGACCGCCAGCGACGACACCGGGCGCCGGGGTGTGTTCATGAACATCCAGGGGATCCGCAACGCCGATGGACTGGTGTGCTGGCCCTGGAAGCTGGTGCTCGAGCGCAGCAGCCAGCAGATCATGCTGTTCAACCTCGAGAGTGATCCAGGCGAGCAGACCAACCGCATCGTGCAGGACTCGCGCATCGCCACCCAGCTAGCCAGCGCCCTCGAGACGCAGATGACGGCGCAAAGCCGCTATCACAAGAAGAAGAGCAACGTGCGCAAGACCCACTACCAGCCACGCTTGCTGGCTTGCCCCGAGCTGCCGGGTGTGCGCCGCGCCGAGCTCGCGCGTTAGCGCTCAGACTGCACTCGGTCATCAGGTGAGACCCACCAGGTGCTGGTGAGGCGCGAGGCGAACCGTGATTCGCCGAACAGTGTCGCCAGAGCGTGTCCTCGTCTCGAGAGGTGCATGAAGGCGCAAGGCTCGCTCGCCCGCGCCCGAGAGAGGCGAGGGAGTTTGCGGCGAACTACGGAGGCAGCGGACTAGTTCAGTCTTTCCGCGCGGCGACGCAGCGCCTGGTTCATCACCGCGAAGCCGCGAGCCGTGCTAGGCATCCGCCGCGAGAAGCGCTCGGTGAGCAAGCCGCTGAAGCGCTCACCGTGAATCAGGCGCGTGCGCCCGTCGTCGAGGGGCTCGAGGCGGAAGAACTGCTCTCCATCGAACAGCCCCCTGAACAGGAAGCGGCCGAGCCAGCGCAGCTCCACGCCTTCGTCGACGTGGGTGACCGTGGGACGCCACGTCATCTCGCGGCCTCCCGGTTGCGCGACCGCCAGAGTCAGCCGTGAGCCGACGACCAGAGGTCCCCAAATGCTGGTGATCAGCGGGTTCCAGGTCGGGTATTCCTTGAAGTCGGTGAGCACCTTCCAGACGCACTCCGGGGGTGCGTCGATGTCGATTTCCGTTTTCAAGTCCATGGTCGGCACTGGACAGCCTCGCGAGCAGAAGGTTCCACGAGAATGATAGACGAAAGGGCGTTCTCTGGGAGATGGCGCGCCTCACCCCCAAAAATCCGCGAAGATCGCCCAGGATCGCTGGCGAAGCGCCCTGGGTGTTCGGCCTGTTGGCCGAATCGCTCGCTGGGGCCGCGGTGGAGAAGTGGCTCAAACATCCCGAGGGGCAACCGTTCCTCTGGGCATGCAGGCTGAGCGAGGCCAAAAAAACGAGGCAATGCCTCAGGTTGCGGAGCACCTCACGCCCGAGGAGCGCATGCTCAACGCGCTGGTGGGAGCGCTCTGGCAGGTCGAGGTGGAGAACCGCTTCGGGGTCAGGAGCACTGCGCTCGCGCCGCCCGCGGACGACCAGGCCGCGTGAGCGGCGGCTCCCTCGTATGATCCGGGCGGAAATGGCGCCACGGCGCCGGGTGGCGTCCCGTGCGGGCGCAAAACGCGAGCGCCGGGCTTGTTTCATCGCGCGCTCACGGGGATCTGTTGCATCATGATCCCATGGTCGTGTTCGAGGTCTATCTCACGCCGGGCGCAAACCCCGAAGAGCTGTTCACCCCAGAGACGCTGAAAGAGACTCAGGCCAAGGTGATGACCTTGGAAGAGGCGCAGCGCGCGGGGTTGGACGGCTTTCAGCGCTCGAACCATCCGGGCGATTTGCGTCTCGTGCTCTGCGACGACCGCGAGGCTCGCTTCGTGCACATGCGTCTCGAGGGCAGCGGCATCGTGAGCAGCTTTCGCGGTCACGAAGTCGACGCCTAGTTCCGCGCCCCTCGTGTGGCATCGGTGAGCACGCGCCCCAACGCGTGACCGGCGCCTGCCTGGTGGCGCTTGCCCCAAATGCGAGCGCCGACGAGATGTCCGGACGGGCCGCGTTGGCGCGAGTTCAGCGACGTGAGGGGCTTTCAACCGGGCGGGCGAGAGTGCTACGAACCCCTGCATGTCGCTATCCAAGGGGTTCACACAGTGTGTTGCGGGGTGGTCCTCGATCGCCGCGTTGCTCTTTGCGCTAGGCTGCAACGAATCGAAGCCGACGGACGCCGCACCAAGCGCCAGCGCGAGCGCTGGTCAGCTGACGGGTGTGCAAGCCTGGCTTGCGGATGACACCAAGCCGCTCACGGCTGAAGTGTACGAGCAGTTCGTGCTCGATCTCGCCAAGTGCCAGCTCAACGAGCGCGGCATCGACCCGCGCTGCGAGGCGTACCGCGATCTGAAGAAGGCGCGCAGCCGCAACACCTCGCTCAAGGACATCGCCGGGCTCAACGCCCAGGTTGGAAAGAAGCTGCTGAGTCACGAGAGCGCCGCCGTGCGCTGGCAGGCGGCTCAGCTCCTCAAGTCCGTGTTCGGTAGTACGCCCGCGGTGCAAGAGCTGGTGCTCAAGGCCGCGGAAACGGAGAAGGAGCCAGCGGTGCTCATTTCGCTCGTGCGCGTCGTCGGATCGCAGCACCGAGAGAATCCCAAGATCAAGGCGCTGCTGCTCAAGCTCGCGGATCACGACTCGGAGCATGTGCGCCAGGAGTCGATGAGCTGGTTCCTGACGCCCTTCGGCAAAGGCGTGGAGGGCACCTTCGACAAGGTGCTCGAGCACGTGGACAGCGACAAGTCGATGAACGTTCGTCGCTTCCTGTGCGGCCGCCTGTACGGGAGCGAGGACGAGCGTGCGATCCCGGTCTTCGAGAAATACTTGAATGGCAAAGACACCGACCCGAAGCTCTACGAAGGCTGTTGGCAAGGCGTGATCAGCGCCTGGACCGGCTTCCCCAAGCCGGAGAACCCGAGCAAGCAGGCCTACGAGTTGACGATGAAGGTGCTCGAGAAGAAGCCGCGCACTCGCACGTCGCCGCCCTGGACCAGCTTTCGGAATCTCCGCGCGGCAAAGACTGACTTCCCGGAGCGAGACAAGGCGAGCCAGACATGGCTCGACAAGGTCAAGCCCTGGTACAAGCAGGACAGGCTGCTCAAGGCCCTCGACAGCATCGCCGTCGACAAGGAGGCGTACTGGATGACCCGCACCGCGGCTCTGGACGTGATGCGTGATCTCGGCGTGGAGCAGAAGAAGTTCGAGGCCCTCGAGAAGAAGTACGAGAAGGCGGAGAACGACGATGTTCACGTGAAGCGCAAGATCCAGGAGATCCTCCGCCGCATGCAGGCGCCCACGGATCCCAGGGATCAAGCGGGGCACTTCGTGGGGCGCCCCGGCGGCCCACCGGCGGGGAAGCCACCGGGCATGCGAGATCCAAACGCAGACGCGCCAGATCCTCACGGACCCAATCCTCACGCGCGTCCGAATCCTCACGCGCCGGCGAATCCCCACGCGCCGCAGCAGTGATGGGGCGCCGAGGGCTGACTCACCAGCCTGGTACCCCGACCTGAGGCTCGCAGGGCATGCGGGGAAGCCTACGGCGCCACGCCCTGGGTGGTGTGCTCTTGGGGCAGGACAGCCACGCAGGTCCAGTGGGCGGAGCGCACGGGCGCGAAGAGCAGCTCTGCGGCCTTGCCGTTGGTCAGGTCGCTCCCCAAGGCACGGCCTTCTTCGCCGTTCAGGGCGCGCTTCCAGACTTTCTGGAGCGCGACGTCCTTGGGCGCGACGCTGGCGGATAAAGCCGCGGGGAAACGCCACTTCTGTTTCGGATGACTGACGATGGTGCCGTCCGCTGTCACCACCATGGCGTACGACCGTCCGCCCAGGTCCGACTTTGCCAAGGATTCGTTCAGCGCCCGGAAATAGTCGAGCGACAGATCAGCAGTGACCACTCCCGCTCGCTTGCCGTCGCGCACGAACGGAACGGAGAACGTCACCATGGGGATGTTGCCGCCCCCTTCGTCGACGTAGGGCTTGCTCCAGCTACCGCCGGGCTTCGCGTTCTTGTACCAGTCCCACTCGCGGTAGATCGGTGTGTAGTCCGGGGGTAGTAGCTGCTTGACCTGCAGGGAGTCCCCTTGGCGGTACACGTAGGCGCAAAAATCCTGGACGTCGGCGGAGAACTGCCCGGTCTCGAACGCGATGGCCATGCCGAAAATGTGCGCTTCCTGCTGCAGGCTCTTCTTCAAGAGCGCGTCGAGTTCGGCTTCGCTCCAGCCGTCTCGGGTCTCGAGCACGCTCGCCAGGGTCCTGGGCACACCGGCGAGCTGCAGCAGGTCACTGTTGATGCTCTCGGCTTTGGTACGGATGAGTCGCAGCTGCAGCTGATTGCGTGCAGCGGTCGCGTCCGCGCGTGCTGCTTCCGTGGCTCTGAGTTCGAGCTGGAGCTTGCGGGTGAACCAGCCGCCCGTAGCGACCAACCCGACCAGGGCCACGGCGCTGACGCCGATCAGCGTAGCCCACGCAGGATTTCGCTTCGACCAGCGGGCAGCGCGCTCCAGGCGACTGATGGCCCTGGCCTCGATCGGTTCCCCGCGGATTAGATGGCCAAGGTCTTCGGCCAGGGCCAGCGCCGAGGCGTAACGTTTCTCAGCCTTCTTCTCTAGACATTTCAGGCAGATGACATCGATGTCCAGGGGGATGCTGGGCTGGAGCACGCGCGGTGGGATCGGATCGCGGGTCACCGCCTGCATCAACGTGTCCAGAGTGGTCGCGGCCTCGAACGGGGGGCGCCCCGTGAGCATGTCGTAGAGTATGGCTCCCAGGGAGTAGATATCTGCGGCGGGCCCCAGCTCGTCATTCTTGCCCAGCGCCTGCTCGGGCGCCATGTAGCTCGGCGTGCCCAGGATGTTCCCCGTCTTGGTCTGACGGTCCGCGTCGAGGCGCCGCGCGATGCCGAAGTCGGTTATCTTGGGCGTGCCATCTTTCGTGAGCAAGATGTTCGCGGGCTTGAGATCGCGGTGGATGATGCCGTTCTGATGCGCCGCGTGCACCGCGTTGGCCAGCAGCACCATGGTCTTCGCCGCTTGCTTCCAATCGGTGGGGCGCTCGGCGAGTTGCTCTTCCAGGTTGCCGCCGTCGACGTACTCCAAGGAGAAGAACGGCCGCCCCTGCACTTCACCAATCTCGTAGATCTGGACGATGTTGGGGTGATGAAAGCGTGCGACCGATTCAGCTTCCGTAAGGAAGCGTACCCTGCTCTCTCCCTGGGCATGGGACTCGAGCACCATCTTGATCGCCACCACCCGTCCCAGGGCGTCCTGCTTGGCCTTGTAGACGACGCCCATGCCCCCGCGCCCGAGCTGCTCGAGGATGGTGTAGCCTGGGATGTCAGGGACGAGGTCGTCGTACTCGCTGCTCCGCTCCGAGAGCGGTAGGCTGACGATGGTGTTCGCTGTCGCGAGCTCGTCAGGATCGATCCTCATGACACCTCCGCCTGGCGCGCGGCGCAGTGAAACGGCACTTCCACTGGTGAACCCCGGAAAAACGGTCGCATGCAGGCGGCTGCGAATCAAGACGGGGTTGCGCGGCTCGGAAACGCCCCTGAGGCTGGCGCCTCCGCTGTGCCGCCGGCTGCCAAGGCACCAGCCCGAGCGGTGTCGGACGGTGGTGAGACGCTGGCTCCTACTCGCCCTCCTTGCGCTCGGCTGCGCCGCTCAGCCCGCGCGGTCGCCCGATCTGCCGCCCCAGGTCGAGCTGCTTCCCGCGAGCCAGATGCGAGCATACTGCCAGCTCGAGCCCGACGAGCTGTGTCGCAAGTTCGTCGAGGTGCCTCGACCGGCGGTGCGAGCGTTTGAGCTGCGGTTGGAGGAGCGGATGAGGCAGCGGCACCTGGAGCGTCTCTCCCCCAGAATACATGGCTACGTCAGGCGCTACTTTGCGTACCGCGAGGGCGACCGGATCGTCGTCGAGGGGTTCTTCGCGTGCCCGCAGACGGCGGCTCCGATCGAACCTACCTCGTACTATGACGACACCGACGCGCTCGTGCTCGCCGTGGATGATGCGGAGGACTGCGCTATTTCCGTGCGGTTCTATGCTGACAAACCACAGAGCCTCGAGGCGGAAGCACCTCGAGGCTCGGATTGAGGGGTTCTGGGATGGCTAGAAGCCGTAGGCGGCCTTCATCTCGGGATCGCGGGTGGCGATGAGCTTGGCCAGCTCCACCATCACCTTGCACTGCTTGACGGTGGCGTCGTCCTGCATCTTGCCGTCGATCATCACGGCGCCGGTGCCGTCGCCCATGGCGTCGATCACCTTGCGCGCCCACAGCACCTCGTCTGCCGGAGGGCTGAACACGTTGCGGGCGATGGCGATCTGTTTCGGGTGCAACGACCAGGCGCCAACGCAACCCATCAGGAAAGCGTTGCGGAACTGGTCTTCGCAGGCCACCACATCGGCGATGTCTCCGAAGGGACCGTAGTAGGGCAGGATGCCGTTCGCTGCGCAGGCGTCGACCATGCGCGCCATGGTGTAGTGCCACAGGTCCTGCTGAGCGGTGGCGCGGGGCCCGTCGGGGTTCTCGGTGCTTGGATCCGCACGGACAAGGTAGCCGGGGTGGCCACCACCGACGCGGGTGGTCTTCATGCGGCGCGATGCAGCGAGATCCGCGGGGCCGAGACTCAGGCCTTGCATGCGGGGACTGGCGGCGGCGATCTCTTCGACGTGATTCACGCCGGTCGCCGTCTCCAGGATGGCGTGGATCAAGAGCGGCTCTTTCAAGCCGTGCTTGGCCTCGAGCTGCGCCAGCAGCTGGTCCACGTAGTAGATGTCCCAAGGGCCTTGCACCTTGGGCACCATGATCACGTCCAGCTTGTCGCCGATCTCACCAACCAGGCGCAGTAGATCATCGAGGCACCACGGGCTGTCCAGGCTGTTGATACGCGTCCACAGCTGCGTATCGCCGAAGTCGGTCTTCTTCGCGATCTCGATCAAGCCCTCGCGAGCGGCTTCCTTGCGGTCAGCGGAGACGGCGTCCTCCAGGTTGCCCAGGAGCACGTCCACCTTGGGCGCGATCTCCGGCACCTTCGCCGCCATCTTCGGGTTGCTGGGATCGAAGAAGTGGATCATGCGTGAAGGGCGGAACGGCACCTCACGCAGAGGGAGCGGAGCACCGATGGCCAGCGGCTGAAAGAAATCTTTGGCACTTCTCATGTGGAAAATCTCCTCGAGGTCTCGAGTGCGCGCGCGATGGAGCTGCTGGGGAACAGCGCCGTGGCGGCGTGAAGCGGCAGCAGGCTGCCGGCGCCAGTGTTACCACTTCTGACGCGCTGTGTCGCGAGCGCGTCGCCGACTGCCTCAGGGAGCTGCCTGGTGGCTGATCGCGCCGCGTTTTTCGGCTGTTTACACGCAGTCCGCAGCGTGTAAACGGTCCAGGCTCGCGGCATCCCGCTGGCGATTCGAGTGGCCCGAGCTCCGAGGTCGTGGCAGCCGGCTGGGCAGAGTTTCTTGCGTGGCGCGTATCAGGGGTGCCGCTCCGCGCCCGCGAGTGTAGAGAGACGCTGGTTATTGTATGGAAACGAAGCTGCTGAACATCACCCCCGTCCTGATGCTGGGACTGGCGCTTGGACTGCCCGGTTGCGGCAGCAGCGACTCGGGGAGCGCGAACGCTGGAGGAGCGGGCGGAGCGTCCGCTGGGTTTGGGGGTGAGGGAGCCACGAGCGGCTCTGGCGGAGTCGGCGGAAGCGGAGTCGGCGGAAGCGGAGCCGCGGCGACGGGCGGCGCTGGAAGCGGCGGTGCAGGGGCGTCGGCTGGCGGCAGCGCGGGGAGCGGCGTCGGTGGCGCATCAGCAGGCGCAGCGGGTGCTGCGACGGGCGGCGCGGCGGGTGCTGCCAGCGGAGGCGCGGCGGGCGGCAGCGGCTGTCAACCCGAGGCGGGCAGCCGATGCTTCGCGAACAACGTCTACTGGTACGATAGCTGCGACCAGCTGGGCGCGCTCAAGGAGGCGTGCGACGATGGTTGCGACGGCGGCGCTTGCATCGTGTGCTCTGCCCATGCCGACACGCGCTGCCAGGGCTCCAGTGTGTACTGGGTGGATAGCTGCGGCGCTCTCGGGAGCCTGAAAGAGACCTGCCAGGACGGCTGCAGCAACGGAGCCTGCAACCAGTGCACGTCTCACGCCACCGCCGAGTGCTACGCGGGGGATGCGTACTGGTACGACAGCTGCGGCAAGCGTGAAGGCCTCAAGCAAGACTGCACCGGCACGTGCTCCGGTGGCCAGTGCGACGCGCTCACCTGGCGCTGCACCATGACCGTGGCCCCGGCCTGCACCTGTGTGATGAGTGACAACGCCCTCAGCTACCCCCTGAGCTCGTGTCCCAGCGCCCCCTGTTGCTTCACCTACAACTCGACTGCGGGCAACACTTGCTTCTGCAGTGACTACGACAGCGCGACCTGCGCACAGTACATCTCGACGTACAACGGCACCAAGAAGAGCTCGTGTCCTTGATTCCGTAAGGAAAAGTACATTACTGGCTCAGCAGCGTGCCCACCACCACGCTGAAGAAGTTCATGCTGAGGTGCGCTGCGATGCTCGCTTCGAGTGAGTAGCGCCGGCTGAGCCAGCCGAAGGCCAGCCCGAGCAAGAAGATCTGCGTCACCTTGAGCAGGTTGTTGTCGGCGCTACCGATGTGAGCCACGGCCCACACGAGGGAGCTGATGCACACCGCTGCGATCACGCCAGCGCGGCTTTGCTTGAACAGCTTGCAGAGGCCCTGTTGCAGCACGCCGCGGTAGAGCAGCTCTTCAGCGATGGCTGCACCGAGCGCCATGGGGAAGAGCGCGCCCCAGAGCACCGTCGGGTCCTCCAGCTCGATCTGGTACAGCTCCTGGAGCTGCTTGAACACCTCGCCGTAGCCGACGTGAAGCAGGGCGAAGAGCGGGACGCTGATGCCGGCTCCTATTGCCCCGATCAGGGCGCCTAACCCCATGCTCCTCCAGTCCGGTTCACCCTGGAGTAGCCCGGGAAACGGTCGGTGCCCCTCGGGGGCGAGGACCGCCGTGGCGGGTACCTGGAACATGCGGAAGGCGAACGCTACCACCACTCCGATCAGAGCAGAGACCGCGCCCAGGTAGCGGAAGCCCTCGACCATTTCCGCAGGGATCGATACTGGGGTCAGCTTGCTCACGTCCGTGTGCCAGCCGATCACCAGGTCGAACGGCACTCCCAGCAAGAGGGCGATCGCGACTGGAATCGTCCCGCGGGCGAAGAATGCCTTGCACTGCTGCCAGCGGGAGATCGCGACGATCATCGCAACCAGCACGAGCAGGTACATGAGCCCCGCGTTGAGCAGCGTGACGAGAGTGATCCAGCTGAAGCCCGGCTGCGCGGCGGTGATGAGCACGGCTTCCGTATAGCGCGTAGATGGCTGTGAGCAGGTATCGTGAATGCTGTCGCTGGAACTTGCCGCTAGGTTTGCAGGTTCGCGGGGGGCCCGCCGCGCCGAAACGCGCAGTCCGGGGTGGTGAGCGTGACGTGAGCGAAATCCGCACGGACAAGTGCATAACCCGCAGCTGACATCCCCACTCAAGCAGTCGTAACCTGACGGTCACGCGCGGTGTCGCGCATCAAGGAGGACGGGAATGAGGAGCTTGACTTGGTTGGGAGTCGTGGCGCTGGGCGCCAGCGTGGGGCTGATGGTCGCCTGTGGGAGCGACAGTAGCTCCGAGACGGGCGGCGACGGTGGCACTGGAGGGAGCAGTGGTGGCACCGGGGGAACCAATGGCGGCACCGGGGGAAGCTCCGCAGGCAGCGGCGGGAGCAGCGCCGGGGCGGGCGGAACCGCCACCACTGGGGGCTCGGGTGGCTCGGCGGGCGCCGGCGCGACCGGAGGCTCAGGCACCGCGGGCAGCGCCGGGGCGGGCACCGGAGGCAGCGCAACGGGAGGTTCCGCTGGTACGGGCGGCAACTCGAACCCGGGCAACTGCCCCACCGATGAGCCCACGGACGGTGACTCGTGCACCCAGTTCAACCTCTCGTGCAGCTACGGCGCCAATAGCTGCAGCTGCTCGGGTGGGGGCCCGGGTGGCCTCGAGTGGAACTGCGCGATGTGCCCAGGTACCGAGCCAACCGATGGCGACAACTGCACGGATATCGGGATCCGCTGCGCCTTCGGTGCGAACCAGTGCTCTTGTCAACGCACGGGTGGAGGCGGTGGTCAGCAGATGGCGGAGTGGTCCTGTGGCTCTTGCCCCACGGATCAACCGCAGGCCGGTAGCATGTGCGACGCCGTCGGGCTCAATTGCCCGTACACCGACACGCGCTGCACCTGCACCAACCCTCCGGGGCCGGGCAACAACATCTGGACCTGTGGCAACGGTGGGAACAGCTCGGATTGCCCCACGGATAAGCCACAGAACAACAGCGACTGCAGCGCGGTCCCCAACGGCACCTTGTGCTCCTATATGGGCTCAGGGGGCTGCATCTGCCTGACGGACAGCTGGCGCTGTAACTGAGGGACTAGAGGCTGCCAGGCGACTAGAGGCTGCCAGGCGACTAGAGGCTGCCAGGCGACTAGAGCCTGCCAGGCAGAGCCCTGCGGGCTCGCACGCGACAGGCCCCGCGCTCGATCGAGCGCGGGGCCTTGCCTCTTTCTGGCGGGTCACGCGAGCCTAGTTCGACTTGCAGTAGCCGAAGCTCGCCACCTCATTCGGCGCCAGGGTGCGGTTGAAGTCCACACCGCTGAAGCGCGTCTTGGTTCCGTTCGGCGTCGCGACTGCGTTCCACACATTGTCCAGGTTGCCACCGAGGTCGACCTCGATGGTCCAGGTCACGTCGCTGCTCCCCGTGTTGGTCACGTTGACGGTGTGGCAGCTGCCGCTTTCCCACTGGCTGTCCAGCTTGTCTTCGATGCTGACGTCGCCGGTCACCGGGTCACTTCCAGAGCCCCCGGCGCCGCTTCCACCGTTGCCCGCGCCTCCGCTTCCGGTGTTTCCGGAGCCGCCAGCGCCGGGGTTGCCAGCGCCGCCGGTGCCCGTGTTGCCGGAGCCACCGCTACCCGCAGGCGGTGCGTCGACGCCCGCCTCAGTGATTCTCGTGCGGAAATGATCCGCTTCCACCAGCGCCAAGATCAGCTCCGGCAACCTCAGCTCGTTGGCGGCGAAGCGATCCGCGAAGGCTTCGGCGGTGCACGTCGTCTCTTCGGTCTCTTCCTGAGCGTACCCCCAGCGATACCACTGCAGCGCGACGCAGGACTGCACGTCGGGGCTATCCGCGAGGATCGCGCCGAGCTCAGGGACACCTTCGAACGTCGTGTCGGTGTTGTCCGTGGCGAGGATCTCACCCTTGGTGTCGATGGGAAAACCTCGGTCGTCGCTCTGGAAGCGCCCGATGCCGTCGAAGTGCTCGAAGCCGAAGCCGATGGGATCGATCAGCCGGTGGCAGCTCTTGCAGGGCTCGTTCGCTGAGTGAACGCTGAAGCGCTCGCGGTTCGAAGCGTTGGGGTCCACGGGGGGCACCTCGACCACGATGTTCGGCGGTGGCGGAGACAGCTTCTGACACAGCAGGCGCTCACGCACCAACTTGCCGCGATGAATCGGGGAAGAGCTGTTGGCCATCGAGTGAGTGACCAGCACGCTGCCTTGCGTCAAGAGCCCCGCGTGCTGGGCGTCGTCGAAGTCGACCTGCTGGAATCCGCTCCCGCTGGGATGGGTGACGCCGTAGTAGGTCGCCAGCTCCGGTGAGAGGAAGCTGTAGGGTGCCGTGAGTAGCTCATCGAGGCGCCCGTCTTTCTCTTCGAGCACGTAACGGATGAACTCTTGGGTCTCCATTGCCAGTGCCGTGCGGATGTCTGGATCCAGCTCCGGGTAGGTCATTGGATCCTTCTGCACCGTGTCCAGCTGCGTGAGCCCCAGCCACTGGTCGACGAAGCGCACGTAGCCGGTCAGCGCGCGCTCGTCGTTCAAGAGACGCGTGGCTTGGGCCTTGATGCCTTCGGGCGTGTCGAGTCCGCCGCTCGCCGCCTGGGTCAGCAGTTCGTCGTCTGGCGTAGTGCCCCAGATGAGATACGACAGCTCTGTGGCTACCTCGAACCCATCCAGCTCGAACAAGCCGTCGACGCTCTGGCTCCCAAGCTCCAGACGATAGAGAAAGCCCGGAGACTGCAGCATCGCCGTCAACACCAGCTGTAGACCACTCGAGTAGGCGTCCGTCTCCGGCGCTGGATCTGCGTAGCCTGCGTCGAAGAGCGCCGCGTAGCGGGTGACCTCCGTTTCGGTCAGCGGGCGGCGAAACGCGTGGAGCCCGAAGTCCTCGATCACCGCCTGGGCGCACGCGGTCGCGTTCGCCGTCGGATCACAGGCGGGGTCGGAATAGTGGTCCAGCGCCCCGCTCTGCATCGCGCTCGCGGCGAGTTGCTCGGCCGCGTCTCGCAGTTGATCCGCCAGCAGTCCGCTCACGCTCAGCGCGCTCGCGTTGTTGTCGAAGCCGTCCACGACGACGTCGGGCGCGAACTTTTCACCAAATTTCGACTCGATGCCCAGGAGATCCCGCACGCTAGAGTCGTATTCGACGCGAGTCAGCCTGCGCAGCTGGCGCCGCCCGGGGGCAGGCACCTTGTCCGCGCACTGCACTTTGGCTGAGCCCTGGTCACACTTCTGCCCCAGAGTGACGCGGGTGATGAACGTCTCGAGGTCCTTGTAGTACGTGCTCTCGTCACTGAACAGCGTGCCACCAGAGTGCCCGGCGGGGTACTTGCCCGTGGGACGCAGCAGGAGCACCGGCGTGCCGCCGGTGGTCACCTGGGCCAGCGCTTTTACCGTGCGGAAGTTATGTTCCAGGTAGCCATCGACCTCCGGTGGATCGAGCACCATGCGCGTCTTGCTCGCGATGCCTTCGGCGTTGTGACAACCGATGCACTTCACGCTGAGGATGGGGTTCCAGACGTTCTGCTCGAAGTAGTCGAGGTCATCGGGGCACCCTGCTGACGAGCCGGGGACGCTACCGAGGGGTTCCTCCTTGCTGCAGGCTGCGGCGAGCGCCAGCGCCAGGGCTGCCATGAGCCAGATCAGGGCGTGGTTCAGTCGCATCGCGCTGGCAAGTCGTGCCGCGCGCTCCGTGCTCGGTGCGCTCATGCCAAGCCCTCCAGTGGACCGGTGCCGTTGGAAGGATCGCCGAAGGTCTGGTTGTCCAGGCCCATGGCTTGACAGATGCTGACCAGCAACTTCGTGTGAGGCTCCGAGTCGAACTTGAGATAGCGCCCCAGCTCGAAGCGCCCGCCGCCTCCTGCCAGGATGAAAGGTACGTTGACACACTCGTGGAGGCGGCTGTCTCCAAGTTCCTTCGCCCACACCACGAGCGTGTTGTCCAGCAGCGTGCCGTCTCCGGTTGGTTCCGGGAGGTTATCGAGCGCGCTCAGGAAGTAGGCGAACTGCTCGGCGAACCAGCGCACGGCGGTGACGAAGTCTGCGACACCCTGCGTGTTGCTGTCGTCCATGTGAGACAGCGAGTGGTGTCCCTCGGAGAGCCCGAGCCAGCTGAACACGGGCGGCCCGACGGTGTGGGACATCTGTATGCTACCGACGTTGGTCATTCCGCACGAAAACGCCGTGACCAGCAGATCCATCTGTTGTTTGGCGAGGGCGGGGAAGGCGTCGGGCCCGTATGGGTCGAGGCCGTCCGGCGTGGCGCTCGGCGTGCAGCTCCCAGGGCCTTGGACGCCCTTCTCGACCTGGCGTAGCGCGTCCAGGTGCGCGTCCAGCTTCTTCGCCTCGATGCCGCCGACGCGTTTCTTCAGATCGCCAAGCTCGCCGCGCACCAGGTCGAGCACGCTCTGGCGTCGCTTCTGCACGCGATCCAGATCCGAGGGCTCGGCGGTGACATCCCCGAACAGACGGGAGAAGGTGTTCGTGGGGTTGTCGTCAGGCGGCACGAACTGCCCTGCGCCGCCGTAGCTCATGCGCGTCTGCACGTTGCCGCCCCAAGCTGACGTCTGCACGCCGAGCTCCAGCGACGCGAAGCGGCTGTCTGCGCCGATCGCCTGAGCGATGTACTGGTCGACGCTCATGCCCTTGCTGGGGGAGCTCGCGTCGCCTCCGCCAGTCAGCATCGCGGCCATCCCGCCCTCGTGATTGCTGGCGTTCTTGAAGTCGATGCCATCGCAGATCACGAGCTTCTGCTTGAGGCTCTGTAGCGGCTCCAGGATCGATCCGCTCGCGAAGTCGAAGCTCTTCCCGCTCCCTGTGGGGCGCCAGTGCTTGTGCACGGTTCCGTTCGGAGAAAAGAAGATGGCCAGGCGCTTCGCGGTTTTGCTGGTGTCGGCTCGGGCGGAGCCGCTGAGCATGCTGACGAACGGCGCAGCGATCAGCGATGCGCCGGCTCCAACGAGCAAGCGACGACGGGAGAGGGGTTGCATGACCTCTGCTTCAGCATGCGATGTGCCAAACGACGCGGATCGTCCAGCGCGCGGACACTGGCTGGTTCTCCTCGGTATCGCGGCGCATTCGGGATCTGCTGGGCCTTCGGCTCAGTGCGTCATGGTCGACTCGGGATCTGCCGGATCCGCTTCGACACCGTGGGCCCGGATCGGCCTGATCCTGGGCGGCGCTCGCAGCG
This sequence comes from Polyangia bacterium, assembly GCA_030433055.1. Lineage (GTDB taxonomy): Bacteria > Myxococcota_A > Polyangia > Polyangiales > Polyangiaceae > JAHBVY01. The sequence continues at coordinate 411 of JAUILJ010000019.1, read as the reverse complement.
TGTGTTTGTGTGGTAAACGAATGGTTGTTCGGTTACGAAAATTCAGCCATTCCGGTCTTTTTGGTGCTCGCGGCTCCCGTGGGGAGTCCCGCGGCCGTCTGCTTGGGGACCCCATGAGCCAGCCTGCCTTTCCCGCGCGTGTCGTCAGCTTCGTCTTCGCCCTAGTGCTCAGCGGCTGTGGCTCGGGAGACGACGGCCCCGAGTCGCCCAGGGTGCCTGAACTCGACTCGGGGGATCTGAGCATCAGCTTCGTGGACGACGAGCTGGAGCTGTCGGATGGCGCGACCACGCTGCTGCGCCTGCCCAAGGGTGCGTTCCAGTGGGGCATGGTCTCGACCATCGAAGACTTCAACTACGATCCATATCGCTTCTACGTTCCGCATCCTCTGTACGCGCCCGCGGAGACCACCT
>JAUILJ010000837.1 GCA_030433055.1 Polyangia bacterium | reverse complement strand
ACACGAGTCGTTCGGGCACCACGGGGACCGGCTCTGGCGCCGCAGCTCGCTCCGGCTCCTTCCCCACGGCACCAGGTGCCGTCTCCTGGGCGGCTTGGTTGAGCTCGGCGTCCACCATCAGGCTCAGGACCAGCGCCAGCGGCTCGCGCAGCTCGCCGCAGTCGGGGCCATCCGAGACCAGCTCGCGCCGCCCTCGCCTCGCCCCGCCGGGGGTCTCCACCTCCAAGGTCGCGCGATAGCGTGCTGGGCTTCCCGCCTCGAACGCCTGCGGTGAGAGCACGACGTAGATCACGCGATCGGCCTCGAGGCGCCCTCCGAACACGTCTCGCTGGAGCGCGCGCTGCACCGGAGCCCGCACCGCCGCTTCCTTCGGGCACTCGCTGGGTGCCTGCCAGCTCAGGTGCACTACCAGAGGCCGCGTGGTTGTTTCCGCATGGGCCAAACCCGGCGCCAGCGTGGCCTGTAGCAAAGCCACGACGGCCACGCCAAGCACGCCAGCCAGGCCCCCACGCGTGACCGCAGCGCTACGTGCCGGCTCTGTCCCCCGTGTCCCGAACACAGGCTGGCTAGCTAGCACACTCCACGCCTCGTCGGGGCCTCGGATCCGAAGGCCCTTCAGACGAAAGCGCCGCAACCAGCCTGGTTGCGGCGCCCGGGTGCGCCGTGAGGCGACTCTTTTTCGATGCGGGAACGGCAGCTGCGCCGCGCCGCGCGCTCAGTTCTCGATGAAGCTCTTGAGCTGCTTGCTGCGGCTCGGGTGCTTGAGCTTGTGCAGCGCCTTGGCCTCGATCTGGCGGATGCGCTCGCGGGTCACCTGGAAGTCCTGTCCGACTTCTTCCAAGGTGTGGTCGCTCTTCTCGCCGATGCCGAAGCGCATGCGGAGCACCTTCTCCTCGCGAGGAGTCAGCGTCTTCAAGACAGCGCGCGTCTGCTCGGCCAAGCTGGTGTTGATCGCAGCTTCCGCCGGGCTCACCGCGTTCTTGTCCTCGATGAAATCTCCCAGGGAGCTGTCGCCCTCCTCGCCGATCGGCGTCTCCAGGCTGATCGGCTCCTTGGCGATCTTGAGGACCTTGCGCACCTGCTCGAGGGGCAGCTCCATCTTGGCCGCGATCTCCTCGGGCGTGGGCTCACGGCCCAACTCCTGGACCAGGTAGCGCGAGGTGCGGATCAGCTTGTTCGTGGTCTCGATCATGTGGACCGGGATACGAATGGTGCGCGCTTGGTCGGCGATCGCCCGGGTGATGGCCTGACGGATCCACCACGTACCGTAGGTGCTGAACTTGTACCCGCGCTTGTACTCGAACTTGTCGACCGCCTTCATCAGGCCGATGTTGCCCTCCTGGATCAGGTCCAGGAACTGCAAGCCGCGGTTCGTGTACTTCTTCGCGATCGACACCACGAGGCGCAGGTTTGCTTCGACGAGCTTGGCCTTCGCACGCTCGGCGATGCGCTCCCCTCGACGAATGGCGTCGTACGCTCCCATCAACGCCGTGACGTTGACGTTCATGTCCTCGCCGCCGTCCTCGGTGCCAGCGCGCAGCGACTGCTCGATCTCGTCGAGCTTCTCTGGCGGTACATTCAGCTTGCGAGCTAGCTCCCGCGCGACATCTACGTCTTCGCGCGCGTCACGCAGCGCCTTCTTCAGCTGAGGCCGGCTCACGCCCTCGCGCGCCTCGAAAGACGCTGCCTTGGCCTCGGCGTTCTTGATGCGCTGGATGAGCACCTTGAGCTTGCCGACGATGCCGTCGATGGTCTTCTTGTTCAGGCGCATGTCTTGGAGCGCCCGAATCAGCTCTTTCCGTGCAGAATCTACATCCTTGTCGATCTGCTTCTTGCGGGCCTCCGCCGCCTGAGGGCGCTCGGCGTTCAGATCATCGATCTTCTTGCCCAGGCGCTTCGCCCGGTCGATCAGGCGCAGGATGCGGCGATCTGCTTCTTCTTCGTCGAACTCCTGATCTTCACCATCGGCGTCTTTGACGATGTCCTTGACCCGGATCTTGTGCGTCTTCAGCTTCTCGCCGATGCGGCTGATCTCGCGCGTCGCGATGGGGCTCTTCAGGATCGCCTCGAGGACCTGGCGCTCGCCTTCCTCGATCTGCTTCGCCAGCTCGACCTCACCCTCACGGGTCAGCAGCGCGACGCTGCCCATCTTCCGCAGATACATGCGGACGGGGTCGTTCGAGCGCCCAAACGCGGGGTCGTCGCTGCTGGAGGCCTTGCTCGGTTCCTTCTCCGTTCGACGCTTGCGGCGCTCTTCCGGCTGGGGCGGCAGGTCGCTGGGGCTTGGATCCGCGGCTTCCGCCTCCAGGCTCAAGCCTTCATCGTCGCTGCTCTCGCCGTCATCGGGCAGCGCGTCATTGACCTCGTCATAGGTCATGAAGCCAGCGGCCTTGGCGCCCTTCGCTGGTGCCTCGAAATCGTCGTCGTCGCTGAGCTCCGCCGCGTCGACCTTCGACTTGCCGTTCGCCTTTGACTTGCTTCCGCGCGGAGCTGGAGGCTGGGAGTCGGAGCCTGCGTCGAAGTCCTCGTCGGACAGCTCGCCCGCGTCGCGCTCCGAGGCTTCCAGCTCGGCGTCGGACGAGTCGCCATCGACACCTTCGTCAGCGTCCCTTGCCTTGCTCTTGGCGCCCTTCTTTTCGGCTTTTTCAGCCTTCTCCGTCTTGGGCTTGGCCGCCTTGGTCTTCTTCTGCGCTTCTGGTTCCGCGGCTACTTCCGCGTCTGCCTTGGTGGGAGCCTTGGATCGGCTCGTCACCTTTTTCTTTGCGCCGGTGGTGGAGGTCGCCTTCGACTTAGTCGCTTTGCTCGGGGCCTTGCTTTTGGTCGAAGTACTCTTGCTTGCCACGTGCGAACCTCTCGTTTGGTTGATGCGTGCTTCTGATCCAGTTCCCCGCGAGCCAGCGAGGAACGAGCCCATAGCGTCTCGGAGCTAGCGCGGATCGACGATCCAGCAGTGGCTCGGGACGTGGGGGAAGCGGATCATTCGGAGTGAAGGGTGCGGGACGAATCTAGCGGGTTGCTGCGTCGCTCGGAGTTGAATCCGCGAGTCCTTCTCATCCTGAGAGTACCCGAAGCGCGACGCCCGTTCAGAACGGGCAGCGGAGTGTGCACTACCCTCTCCCAGACGCCACAGGAATCAACCAGGATTCCGACCGGTCGGCCCACACTCAGCCCCCAGGTCCCCGCATCTCCAGGAGTTTCTTCTACGGGCTTCCACTTCAGGCGCAACTTTTTGACCAATTTGGCAGCTTTTTTTGCGCCTGCGCGCCCTTGGAAGTGCCCGAGACGGCCCGACCGAAGGCTTCGAACGCGCATTCTCATGGCTGTGAAGCCGACGGCTCGCGCCGTGAGCGAGCCCACGTGCTAGAACCCGCGCCCCCAAAGCTCCCACGACCGGGCGCGGATGGGCCCCCCGGAAGCACCGGGGGAATGCCGAGAAACCGATACGACCATGCAGCGAGCTGAAACCAAGAAGCTCTGCGAGATGATGGCCAGCGAAGCAGACCGCGCGCTCAGCCATCTCCGCCGCCACACCGAGCCCAAGCCCTACTACATCTCCTATCTGGTGCGCGACGAACGGGTTTGGCGCGTGCAGGCGCGCTACGGGGCCCTGCACACCCAGGGGTCGTACCGACGCCGCGACTGCTTGGCCGACGTTCGAGTCGGCAGCTATCGCTATGACCAGGTTCAAGAGGGAGGGCTCAACGACAACTCTACGGAGGAAGAGTCGTACAGCTACATAGACCTCCCGTTCGGCGGCGACCTGGACGGAGTACGCCACGCACTTTGGCGGCTCACGGACGCCCGTTACCGCGAGGCAATGGAAGCCTATCTCCGCAAGAAGGCGGACGAGCTCACCTATCTCAACACGAGCCGCCACCTGGCAGCGTTCGAGAAGCGCGAGCCCCGCGTAGACCTGCAGTGGCGCTCCCTGCCCGAGGTCGACTCCGACTACTGGACTCA
>JAUILJ010000836.1 GCA_030433055.1 Polyangia bacterium | reverse complement strand
GCGACGCCGCACCGGGGAAGACCACGGCGATCTGCTGAGCATGCTGATCCAGGCGCGAGACGAAGCGGGCGACGGCATGAGCGACAAGCAGGTTCGCGACGAGTCCATGACGCTCTTCTTTGCGGGACACGAGACCACGGCTCACGCCTTGACCTGGTGCTGGTACTTGCTCGGTCAGCACCCCGAGGTGGTGGCGAAGATGCAAGAAGAGGTCGCGACGGCCTGCGGTGATCGGACCCCGAATATCGATGATCTGCCGAACCTCGGCTACATCGACCAGGTGTTCAAGGAGGCCATGCGCATCCTGCCCTCCGTGTGGACGTTCATGCGTGAGCCCGCGGAGGACGTGCTGATCGGCGACTTTTTGCTGCCGAAGGGTTGCTACGTATTCATCAGCCCGTTCGTCATGCACAACAACCCGGAGTACTTCCCCGAGCCCGATCAGTTCCGCCCGGAACGGTTCACCAAGGACTTCGAACGCAGCTTGCCCAAGGCGGCGTATGTACCATTCTCGATGGGACCCCGGGTGTGCATGGGTAAGAACTTCGCCCTGATGGAGGCTCGACTGATCCTGGCGACCCTGATTCAACGCGGGGTCGAGCCGCGGATCCCCGCGGATTATACGCCGATCAAGAACCCGCGACTTTCACTGAACCCGAAGAACGGGCTGCCGAACATCGTGCACTTCAAGCAGTCCTCTGCCTCCACGACTCAGGTCAGCCAGCGCCACGCGACGCCCTGACACGGACACACAGATGAGCGACTGGGACTACACGACGGACTTCTTGGTGGTCGGCAGCGGCGGCGGCGGGATGACCGCTGCGCTGGTGGCTGACAACAGCGGCCTGAAGGCTCTGGTGATCGAGAAGACTGCGCTGTTCGGCGGTTCTACCGGACTTTCCGGGGGGAATATCTGGATCCCGAACAACCCTCACATGGAGGGGGTGGGGGTGAGGGACTCTCGGGAAGATGCTTTGGCATATCTCAAGGGCATCACCAAAGGTCGTGTCCCCGAGGAGCGAATCGTCGCCTACGTGGACAGGGCGCCCGAGATGGTGCGTTACCTCGAAGCCAACAGCGACGTGAAGTTCATGGCTGTGCCCCGCTACCCGGACTATTACCCGGAGCACCCTGGTGGCAAGATCGGCGCGCGGTCGATCGAGCCCATCCCATTCCGTGCGGCGAAGCTGGGCGCCGAAGAGAAGAAGCTCCGGCGCTCTGGGCAGGGCTTGGTGCTGGGGCGCATGGGGCTGACAGCGAAGGAAGCGCACACCCTGGTCCAGTTCTCGTTCTGGAGCTTCGTTCTGATGTTTTGGATCATGCTGCGCTATTGGTTCGACGTCGGCGCGCGGCGCAAGGGTCGTGGCGACGGGCGATTGACGCTGGGAGTGGGTCTCGTGGGGCGGCTGCGCAAGGCGCTGATGGATCGCGACGTACCGCTGTGGTTGAACACTTGCTGCGACGAGCTGATCGTGGAGGGTGGTCGGGTCATTGGGGCGAAGGTCACCCGCGATGGCAAGCCGATGCGGGTGCGCGCAGAGCGTGGCGTGCTGTTCGCTGCGGGCGGCTTTGCGAAGAACGCGAAGATGCGCCAGCAGTACCAGGAGGCGCCCATCGGCAGCGATTGGACGGCGGCCTGCGAGGGCAACACCGGCGAGGTGATCGGGATGGGGCAGGCGCTGGGCGCCGCAGTCGACCTGATGGATGACGCCTGGTGGACGCCGGTTACGCTGCTTCCCGACGGATACCCCTGGCTGCTGGTCGTGGAGAAGTCGATGCCCGGCTGTGTGATGGTCAATCGCGCCGGCAAGCGCTTCACCAATGAAGCCGCGCCCTACGTCGACGTGGTGAAGGGGCAGTACGCAGCCAACACCGATAGCGAGCCGAGTATCCCCGCGTTCTTGATCTTCGATCAGCGGTATCGGCGCTCCTATCCGTGCGGGCCTCTCGGGCCCAGTCGCCTGCAGCCGGACAGCAGCCTGCCGAAGCGACTGCGCCAGGGCTTCCTCAAGAAGTCGGGTACGCTGCGGGGCTTGGCCGAGAAGCTGGGGGTCGATCCCGACGGCCTCGAGGCGGAAATCGAGCGCTTCAACGGGTTCGCGAAAGCAGGCAAGGACGAAGACTTCCAGCGTGGCGATAGCCTGTACGACCGTTACTACAGCGACTCCAAGATCAAGCCGAACCCGAGCTTGGCTCCCATCGTGGACGCCCCGTTTTACGCCATCGAAGTGTGGCCGGGAGATCTTGGGACCAAGGGCGGGCTCGTCACCGATGTGGAAGGCCGGGTGCTCAGGGAAGATGGCAGCGTGATTCAGGGCCTGTATGCCACAGGGAACTGCTCATCGGCGGTGATGGGGAACACGTATCCTGGAGCGGGCGGGACCATCGGGCCATCCATGACCTTCGGCTACGCCGCCGCGCTGCACGCGGCGGGCGCGGCCCAGGCCGCGCGGAATAGCGAGCGCGCGGCGGCGGAGTGACGCCACGGGTCGGGCTGCCAGCCGTGGGGTCGGGTAGAGCCAGGAGGTTCCCCGAACCGTCTAAGACTACGGAGCAACCGGCAGGCTCGCCGGCGCCTCTTGATCGTAGAACTGCGCGTACCACTTACGCAGCTGCCCGATAGCGCCGTCGCCATCGCACAGCATGGGTCGATCGCGGTAGCACTTGTTCTCCCAGATCGCGATGTCCTCCTGGAAACCGACCTGGAGGTTGGTGATGTAGCCCTGGGCGAACTGTTCCATCTTTTCGGCGTCGCCGACCTTCTTGAGCATCACCCCAAACCGCAAGTGGAGGCTGTTTGCATCGATGGGGGTATGAGCGTTGATCAGTCGACTGTGCAGATAGCCTTGCATGTCGGTGACCTGGAAGCCGGGCCCGTAATAGGTGGCTTCCAGGCTGAACTTGTCTTTGCCACCACCGCGCGGATACGCGATTCCGGTCGTGCGCTGGATCGCCAGGTGCCCATCGAACTGATTGTCGAAGCTGTCGACGTGGGTGCCGTGGACGCGAGGGAAGTGCCCCTTGTCTGCCACGTTCTCGACGATTTCTTTTGGGTGGGTCTTGATGGTCAGGATGTTCTTGGTCCATCCGGTCCACTCCGGATCACCCCAGCCTTCGAGCTTGGGGACCTCGAAGAACGGCGCGCGCTGCTTGCCGTCGTGCCACAGGTAGATGAGGCCGTTCTGCTCCAGGATGGGGAACGTTCGCACGCAGGCCTTCGGCGGGATGCGCTTGGCGTAGGGCACCTCGTTGCAGTTCCCGTCAGGGCCGAAGCGCCAGGCGTGAAACGGGCAGCGGATGTCGTTGCCTTCGACCTTTCCGCCGTACGCCAGGTGCGCGCCCAGGTGAGGGCAGAAGGCGTCATGAACGTGGACTTGGCCGTCGTCGAGACCGCGATACGCCACCAGCTCGCGGCCGAAATAGCGCATGGGCTGAACATCGCCTGGAGCGAGATCCTCGGCCCAGGCCACGACGAACCATCCCGTTGGGTACCCATTGAAGCTGAGCAGCGCCATCTCCTCGTTGCCTTTCTCTGAATCGTTCTCGAAGTCGGCGCAGATCCCGTTTGACTCCCGCCGCTCGAGAAAATAGAACACGTTCTATTCGCACTCGCAAGGCCTTCCACGGGTATGCAAACCCGATGCGTCGGGCCCTGAGCCGAGTGCGCGGAGTACGCGATTCGAGGAAGGGTTGAGTTCATGAGCGAGGCACCTCACAGGCGGTTCGAAGGACACGTGGCTTGGGTAACCGGCGCCGCCGGCGGCATCGGTCGCGCGACAGCGCTGCGCTTCGCCGCTGAGGGCGCAAGCGTTGCGTGTTTCGACGTGAACGAGTCAGGTCTCGCGGAGACGGTCGCCGAGATCGAAAAGGCGAAGGGTGCGGGTGCTGGGTTTGGGTGTGACGTCAGCAGTCCAGACTCCGTGAAGTCCGCGACCAGCGCCGCGCGTGAGCGCGGTCAGGGC
>JAUILJ010000835.1 GCA_030433055.1 Polyangia bacterium | reverse complement strand
GTAGACTCCGCGCTCGGAGATGGAAGACATCGAGCTGAGCAAACTCCTGAGCTATGTCTTGCGCCATCATCCCGAGCACTTGAGCCTCACGCTCGACGAGCACGGCTATGTGGGCGTCGATGAGCTACTCTCGGCGCTGCGAGCACGAGCGCATCGGATCAGCCGCGAGCAACTCGAACGCGTGGTCACGACCAGCGACAAGCAGCGCTTCGGTCTTGACGCTGGTGGCAACCGCATCCGCGCCCGTCAGGGGCACTCGCGCAGGGTCGACTTGGAGCTCGAGCCCATCGCACCACCGAGCCAGCTGTTTCACGGCACCGTGGAGCGCTTTCTCGAGCGGATCCTCCAGGAAGGGTTGATTCCCAAGGCGAGGCAACACGTGCATCTCTCACCGGATCACGCGACGGCGCACGACGTGGGAGGCCGCCGCGGGTCTCCGATCATCCTCGAAGTCGCCGCGGCGGCGATGCATGAGACCGGACATGTATTTTACCGCTCGGAAAATGGTGTATGGCTCACCGAGCGAGTGCCGCCAGCGTATCTGAGGCGAGCGACACCCGCACTCGAGCCCTGACCTGTCGCCAGTTCTCGACGTGTTCGCACCACGGCGGAGGCGCGTGCCGTTGCGGTCCGTAGAGGTAGAGCCACGGCACCAGACCGTTCAAGTGTCGAAGCACGTCAGCCCGATCGTCGACGAAGTGCGTGATGGAATGGCGAGCACAGTGATCCGCCTTCTGGTGTCGCTCACGGCAGAACAGCACCCGATCTTGGCGCACCCCGGTAGCGGCGTAGAAGTCCCAGCGCGCGAGCCAGCGCAGGCTGCGCTGTTGCACCTTGGGACCGCACTTGGACACCAACCACACGCGGCCGCCGAACAACGGTACGAGCTCCTTGATGACCTCGAATGCTCCGGGCATTGGGGGGGTGAGGAGCGCTTGCTCTTCATTGCCAGAGATGAACGAAGTGTCTCCCGGGGAGTCTCCCGGGAAGATCAATACGCGCCCGATGTCGACGCCGAGGCGTGGCTCCCCAGGCCAGTCGTTGCGCCGAGCGGCAGGAGGCAGCGGGGGCAGTTTGTTCGCGCGATTGGCGCGTCTGCGAGTCATGAGGTGTTTCCTTTGAGAGCGCGGGTGCGACTGAACCGTTCAGCGACTGCGCTCACCCCCTGAAAATGAGCCACCAAGCACTAATCCAGAACTATCAGTTCTCAATGAGCTATAGTTTCTGTGGATAATGATTGATCTCGATCGCGTGCAGGCGTTCGCCGTCTTTGCGGAGCTGCTGAATTTCACCCACGCCGCGCGCCGCCTGGCGATCAGTCAGCCAGCGCTGCACACCAAGATCCGACGCCTCGAGGAAGAAGTCGGCGCAGCGCTCTATCGCCGCGCCGGTCGTCAGCTGGAGCTCACAGAGGTCGGCGTGGAGACCCAACGCTTCGGGGAAGAGCTGCTGCGGCAGAGCAAAGACTTCATGAGTCGGGTCCGCGGAAGCGCCGCCATGCCCGTCCGCTTGTCTGCCGGTGAAGGCAGCTTGTTGTATTTGCTGGGCCCGGGGTTGAAGCGCTTCCGCAAGCACGGCGCGGAGCTGCGGATCCAGACTCATAACCGCGAGCAGACGCTCCAGGCGCTGCTCCACGGAGAGGCGGACGTTGGCGTCACGCAGCTGGATGGGCCGTGCCCGGAGCGCCTGGCGTCTCAGCAACTCGTGCGCGTACCGCAGGTGGTTGTATTTCCGCGCGGTCACTGCCTGAGCAAGCGGCGGCGGCTGCGACTAGAAGATCTAGCAGCGGAGCCCTGGATCCTCCCCCCGGCCCACCGCCCCCATCGCCAGGCGCTGGAGCGAGCGCTGGGAAGTCGAGGTGTCAGCCTGAAGGTCGCCGTCGAAGCCAACGGCTGGCCGTTGATGCTCAGCTGCGTGAAGCGGGGCCTCGGGATCTGTGTCGTGAACGGCTTCGTCGAGCTCGACCGCGGCCTCCTCAGCCGGCCGCTAAAAGAGCTACCCACCCTCACCTACCAAGTGCTCTACCGCACCGAGGCGCTCGCTCGCGAGCCCGTGCGACAGCTGATCGAATCCCTGGTGGTGGAAACCAAGGGTTGCGGCAGCGCCTCGACTGCGGACTGAATGAAGACCGCGCGGCAACAGTCCAGTGAATGGTTGCTGGTTTTTTGCTCGCTTCCCCACTCCGGCTGACTAAACTCCCGGCTCTCGTGGACGCGAACGCCTATCAGGCTCCCAGAACCCAAGAGCCCAGTGCACGCTCTGGCTACACCGCGCAGAGCCTGGTGCTGCTGCTCAACGGGCTGACCTTCGGGAGCTTCTGCCTCGCCTGGGCGTTCGACGTCGCGCTGTGCGCGTGGGGACTCAGCACGGCAGCGCCAACGCCCCAGTTGTTACAGGACCTGGTGGACCAAACGCTGACGTGGACCGGCGTTGGATACTACGCCTGCGCGCTGTCGTTCGCGATCTTCGCCTACCGTGCGAGTCGGAACGCGCGGGCACTGGGAGTCACCCTGCGGCACTCCGCTGGAGCTACGATCTTCTGGTTCATCGTGCCGTTTGCGAACCTCTTCATGCCTTATCAAGTGATGAAGGAGCTGTGGAGTGCGAGCAGCCGTCGTCACTCGAGCGCGAGCTACCTTGTAGTGTGGTGGCTGAGCTACTTGGTCTTTCGGATCGCCGTCAGCATCATTAGCGCGATCGGAGAACCGGACGGACAGAGCTGGGATGACCTGGCCGTGCGCGATCTATGGATCGGAATCCCGGCGGTTATCTCCGGAGCGCTCGCGTTCTTCCTGCTGTACGACATCCACCGTCGCCAGAACGCGTTCGCGGAAACGCTCTCTTGATTCCGCAGGGCAAACACTTGCTGAACGGAAGCAGCGGGCATGAACAGCGGATCTGAGCCCAACGTCTACCAGGCGCCGGAGACCGAAGGCGCCCTGCCCCTCGAGCACAGCGCCCGACCGATGCGCGGGTTGGTCATCACGCTGGATGTGTGCCTCGGCGCGTACGCGGTGGGCGAGTTCGCGCTGTTGGTCACGTTCTACGCCTTCGGCGGTTCGATATGGACGCAACCCATCTGGATCTGGAAGCTCGCCGAGTTGATCGACTACACGTACTATGTTGGCTGCTTTCTATTCCTCGTCTTCGTGTACCGGGCCCACCGCAACGCTCGCGCTCTCGGTGTGCGCAGGTTGAAGACCAGCTCCCAGCGCGCGGTGGGTTGGTTTCTCGTGCCGGTAGTCAATGTCTACCGAGGCTATGCGGTGATTCGGGACCTGTGGAAGTTCAGTGACCAGCCCCACGAGGTCCCACGGCTGCTTCTGTACTGGTGGCTCGCCAGCCTGACTTACACCGTGTTGATCTGGTTCGCGCCCGAAGCGTTCGGGCAAGCGTACCCCGATGCTCTGCGCAGCTTGGTCGTCGCGCTCGGCACCGTGACCGTCTTCCTCACCAGCCGTGTGGTGCACGGGATCGAGGCGCGCCAAGCGGCGCGAGCCCTGCGCGTCTGAAACGGAGTGACGTCCCACGAGGGCTGCCAGTTCGTCCGGCCAGTGCGATGCGTTGGGCAGTTTGTCATCGTCTTTCGGGGTGGTCTTGGGGGTTAGGCGCGCTGCATCCACCCCGGGCGTCCGCCTTTCGCCTTCGTTCTACGCTTCCTTGCGGCATCTCCGCCCAGGCATACGGCTTGCTAAGGCGACTGCATGCCACGCTCATCAACGCACCTCACCCCCAAACCTGGAAGACACGTTGCTGATACGCCATCGCGTAGACTCGCTGCCCAGCGCGGGCTCTCGCTGTTCGAGGTGCTGGTCGTGGTCGTCATCATCGCCATGGTGTCCGCCGCGATCGCCGTCAGCGTGAGCCATTTCCAGGACAACGCCAACCACAGCCTCACGGAAACGAACGGTCGCAGCTTGATGCAGCTGGCCGAGGGCTACCGTATCACTGAGAGCACCGAT
>JAUILJ010000018.1 GCA_030433055.1 Polyangia bacterium | reverse complement strand
CGGGTCGCTTCTCGAAGACGTGGTCGAACACCGCCAACTGCACGAACTTGCCAGGCGCTCGGGCCGCCAGAGACTCCTGAACCTCGCGGAAACGTTCGCGAATCAGTTCCTCCGCGGCGGCTCGCGAGGTGCCCGGTTTCACCGCGTAGGCGAACTCGCGATAGCTGATGGGGGTACGCTCCGAAGGGTCCTCGGAGCGCTTTCGCACCACATGGAAGTCGATGCTCGCGCTGGGCTTCGCGGCCGCCTCCGCCCGCTTTTCCTGAGTCGGATGTACCGGCTGGATCTTGGGTGCTGGCTTCTCCGACGACTTGGCCGGGGAGCCCTGCTTTGCTTCCGCCGCCGGACTCGAGTTGCCGTTCAGGGGCGTGAGCTCAGCGTCATCCGGAGCCTTGGCCACCGTGTAGCGGGTCTTGGTCGCGGGATCGACGGCGCGATAGCCGTTGTCCAGCAGCTCGATGGCGAACTTCGACAGCGGGCCAATGTCCCCCAGGGACTTCCGTGTCTCCTGCAGGGCCGCTTGCCACTGCTTGGCCTCGACACAGTACCGACTTGACTTGCTCACATCGCCCGTCGGCGAGACCTCTACGAACCAACGCATTGAATGTTCTCGGTTCGCACCGCAGAAGGCGCGAATGACTCTCCACTTCCATCAGGGGTGCTACTCCCCCAAGCCGGAGTGGCGCTCGTAGTAGAGCGCCTCGCCCGCGCTCAAGCAAGCCCATCCATGAGCCTCCTGGAGCATTGCGAGTCCAGCTCCTCAAGGGCGCAGGCTGCGACGATCTGCCCCCGCAGACTGCAAGACTGGATTGTTTCAACTACCGCACCCAGCTTCCAATCCGCGTTCCATATCATCCATCCGCCTGTTCAGTGCTGTTCACGCGCTGACGGCGGGGTGGTTCGTGGCTGCCACGAGGTCGTCTCCGTTCGTCTGGCGCACACGCCCGTGTTACACCGCGCCGCCCCGTTGGAGCCCGACTTCTCTGGAGCTCGCGATAGCGGGGCGAGACGACGCGAACGATGACCTGGTGGGACCGCCTCAGCCTGATACGCAGACACCTGTTCGTTGCCGGCCTAGGTCGGGGCACCGGTGCGGTCACCGAGCCCAGGGGATGGAAGAGCCGCTTGGAGTACGGGCTCTACGCATTGTTCGCCTCACTGACCATCCTCTACGTGGCGCAGCTGTTCTTCGGAGCGCTGCGCCTGCAGCTGGGTTACGCCCAGAGCTACGCCTCGGGTGAGCTGCTCACACCGACGGGCATTTGGTCGGCGCCACTGGACGACGTCTTCATCCACTTCGACTTCGCCCGCGCCACAGCACGGGGCTACCCCTTCCAGTGGTCCGAGGGCAACGGCTACTCCAGTGGCGGCACCAGCTTGCTGTACCCCTTCGTCCTGGCGCTCGGCTACTGGATAGGTTTCCGCTCGCTGAGCTTGATGCTCTGGGCTTCGCTCGTCGCCTGCGTGAGCTGCCTCGGGTTCCTAATCGGGGTCCGGCGCCTGTTCAGTGGCTTGCCCAAGTGGACCGCGTGGCTGGCCCCGCCAGCGTTTCTGTGTGTCGGCGCGCTGGACTGGTCGTTGTTCAGCGGCATGGAAGTCGCGCTCTTCCTTGGCCTCTGGGGGGCCGCGCTCGTCGCCTGGGACGACTTGATGCGCGCTCCAGAGCTTTACCCCACGGCAACGAAAGCGTGGCCGGGCGCCGCACGTCTGGGCATCTGCGGGGCCCTACTGGTCGCGACACGGCCCGAGTCTGCGCTGATCGTCGCCTTGTTTGGCTGCAGCGCGGCCTACAGCGTGCTCAAGCGGCAGGGCAGAGCGAGCGGGCTGGTGGCGCTCGTGTGGTGCGGCGTCCCCGCGTTCTGTGTCCTGCTGGGACAGGCCATCACCAACAAGATCCTCACCGGCGACAGCACCGCGGCGGGCGCGTTGGTCAAGCTCGAGATGCACCATCCACACCTGAGTCGCCAACAGGTGTGGGACGCTTGGGTCTTCCACACCAAGTACCAGGTTCTGCGGATCACCCACTACCACCTCTCCGAGCAACCGGGCTGGGGCTGGATTTTGTGGGGGTTAGGCGCGCTTGCTCTCGTTCCACAACGCACTCGCAAGTATGCGCTCCTGCTCTGGCTCAGCGCGGCTTCTTGGGTGCTGGTCGTGGCGCTGAATGGTCAGGTGCGTTGGCAGAACGAGCGCTACACCATGCCTGCGCTCGCCTGGCTGCTGATGTTGGCGGCGCTGGGCCTCGGTGGGCTGTTGTCAATCGTGCCGGCGCGGGCCAGCCGGGGCGTCAAGCTGCACTTGCTCCAGGCGGCATTTGGTATCCTCGCGGCAACGCTTTTCATCTTGAACCAGCTGCCGCGGTTTCGTGAACAGGTGTGGTTCTTCGCGCGGGCCTCGCGCAACATCCGCGATCAGCATCTCACGGCGGGGAGCCTGCTCAAGCAGCTTCGCCCGCGGCGCGTGCTCGTTGGGGACGCTGGCGCGCTCACCTATCGTTCAGATCTCCCGGGGCTCGATATCATCGGGCTCGGCGGCTATCACGATCTGCCCTTCGCCCGCGCCAGCCAGTGGGGCGTGCCGGCTGCCCTGGAACTGATCGAGCGGATGCCCGTCGAAGATCGTCCCAACGCCATGGCGATCTACCCGAGCTGGTGGGGTACCCTGCCGCTTTGGTTCGGTGACGCCCTGGCTCACATCCCGGTGCGCGGGAATGTGATCTGCGGCGGGGCAGACAAGGTGATCTACAAGGCCAACTGGCAGAGCTTCGACGGGAGCAGTCAGCCTCTGGACCTGACCGCCGACGAGTCCGTCAGCGATGAGCTGGATCTCGCGGATCTGGTCAGCGAGAAGCAGCATCGATTCGCAGTTGAGGGCGCCCTGGGCTTCGTCACGATGAAGCTGCTGCCCAACCCCAACGATCCGGATCGAGACCTCTGGGACGCTGGTCGTATCGTCCCCCAGGGAACGGAGACAGCTTTCGTTCTCAGCGGCGAGCCTCGGCGATCCGGGAGGCTGGTCGTTCGGGCAGCCCAGGCGACTCGCTCCGTGCTCGAGGTCTTCGCCGGCGGCGTATCCCTGGGGAAAATCACACTGGAACCGAGCGACGGCTGGCGTGAGGTCAGCATCCAGGTTCCCCCGGCGTCTCTGGGCCCCGAGGTCGACTTTCGATTGAAGCAGCTGGAGGGCGAACGCATCCTGTATCATGTCTGGTTGGTGCAGGGCGGTGCTCCCCATGGCACGCAGACCCTCAGCAAGCCTTGAGACCAGCTAGTCTGTCCCCGTGTCGCCACAGGCTCTCACCACACCACTGGGGACGTTCGGGGTGCCCCCCGACGCGGCGGCCTGGGCTGCGCTGATCCTCGGCGCACTGCTCGGAGTCTTAGCCGCCCTTCGCCCCCGTGTGCTCGAGCGCGCAGCCAGAAGCGCGACGAAGCATCCGCGAGGCGCCCTAGGGGCACTGGCCCTCGGTGCAGGCGCTCTGTCCGCCGCCTACGTCGCGTTCTACCTTCGGGGAGGACCCCGCATCATCGACGCTACGAGCTACTGGCTCGAGGCGCGCAGCTTCGCGGCGGGCAGCTTCGGATTTGCACTACCAGCCAGCGAGGCGAGCTTCTCTGGGCGCTTCATCTTACCGACCTCCGAGCTCAGAGCCGCCACGATATTTCCTCCCGGATATCCACTCGCGCTGGCGCCCTTCCAATTGCTCGACGTCCCGATGTGGCTTGGGCCGCTGCTCGGTGTGGCGTGTGTTGGGCTGACCTACGCTTGCGCCGCCCGCTT
Organism: Polyangia bacterium; assembly: GCA_030433055.1. GTDB lineage: Bacteria > Myxococcota_A > Polyangia > Polyangiales > Polyangiaceae > JAHBVY01. The sequence continues at coordinate 18,345 of JAUILJ010000018.1, read as the reverse complement.
GTTTCCCGACAATCCACGCGTCGCCTGGTGGGCGGCCTTGCTCTCGACGCTCTCGGCCGCGCTGCGCTACCACACGGCGGACACGATGAGCCACGGTTGGTGCGCCGTGTTGTGGCTGGCGGTGGTGTACTGCGCGCTCCGGGCGCGGGACGCTCAGGGCGGAGCGGCTCGCGTCGCTACCTGGCTCGCCGGGAGCGGGCTGTGTCTGGGATGGCTGCTGGCGACGCGCCCGTTCAGCGCCATCGCCGCTGCCCTCAGCCTAGGACTCTTGTGGTGGATGCCAGGCGCGCGCCCACGACCCGCCCAAAGCAGGAGCGGTTGGGTTCTAGCACCCGTCGTGCTCGGGCTGCTGCCGGGAGCGGCGCTCTGGCTTTGGCATCAAGCAGCGACCTCTGGCGCGCTCTTCGGTTCCTCACAGCTGGCGTACTACGCGCTCGCCGATGGGCCACCGGGCTGCTTTGGCTACGGCCCCGGCGCGCGCGGATGCCTGTTCGAGCACGGGGATTTCGTGCGGAGCCAGATGCCTCACGGCTTCGGCGCCTGGCAGATGCTCGCGACCACTGGTCGGCGCCTCAAGGCCCACTTGGTGGACGCGGGCAACCTGGAGCTGTTCGCGCTCGCGGTACCCTGGATCGCCTGGCGCGGGCGACGCTCAGCGGCCATGCGTTTCCTCGCGGGAGCACTAGTACTGCAGGTGCTGGTGTATGCGCCGTTCTATTTCGACGGCAACTATCCTGGCGGGGGCGCGCGCTTCTACATCGACGCCCTACCACTGGAGCACATCCTGCTGGGCTGGTTCATCAGCAGCTGGCGCCTCCGGGCTTGGGTGCCGAGCGTCAGCTTGCTCGGCTTCGCATTGCACTCGGCGTACGACCATCACTCGCTGATGGAGCGTGAAGGCGGGCAGCCGATGTTTCCAAGCAGCGCAGAGGTGCGGGCTCATGTCGGCGGAGCTGCCCAGGGAGCCCGCGTCGTGTTCGTTGACACCGACCACGGCTTCAATCTGGGCTTCGATCCGGGCGCGCTCGCGGCTTGGCGCGCGGGGGCGAAGGGCCAGGTGTTCGTTGCGCGACGGACCTATGACTCGCGGGAGGGTTTGCTGTTGCAGGCCCTGAGCGCCACGGGGTGGTTCTACGATTTTAACCCGCACGGAAACAAACCTGCGAGCTGGAGCGCCTGGTCCCCTCCCCCCCAAACCCGAGGAATCGTTCTGGAAGCGGAATCCGATTGGCCCCCACGCGAAGTGCAGGGAGGCTGGGTGCACCCAGACTGGCCGCCCGGGAGCTGCGTGAGTCAGCGCCAAGGCCTGAGGTTCCGCGCCGCCCCGACGCACCCACGACCCCGCGAGCTGGAGGGGCAGGCCGCTACTCAGGCGTCCCTCGAGCTGGTCGCCGCAGAGCCCGGGGAATATCGAGTGACCACGGTTTGGGCGCGGATGGCGAACGCTGAACCGGGGGTTGTGCTGCTACGCGTCGGAGAGCAGCGGCACCAGGCGTCGCTCGCATTCGCTGCGGGCACCTGCCGCCGGGTCGTGTTGCCCCGCGTGCGCCTGACGACCCGCGGAGATCCCGCTGAGATCCCCAGAGCAACGCTGCAAGTGTCTGTAACCCAAGCAGATTTTGTACTGGACCGAGTCATCCTGGAGGCTTTGTAGGAGCGCCTGGGTCGGGCTCCCTCTCCGCCAGTACCCGTGTTGAAAGGCCAGCGCTGAAGGTGCTTTGCCTACCCCACAGAGGCGAGGCTGCCCCATTGAAATCGTTGACAATTCCCCTGTCGGCGGGGACGATTTGCGGTGTCGCGACCGTTCGCCCGAGCGGGGCGCTGGAGGAGTGGGGAATGACCAAGAGCGAGCTCATCGAAGCCATAGCAGCCCGATCCGAGCTGACGAAGGCGCGGGCAGAGATGGTGGTCAACTGCGTGTTCGACGCGATGACCCAAGCCCTCCAGCGTGGCGAAGGTATCGAAATCCGTGGCTTCGGCAGCTTCACGGTTCGACCCTACAAGCCGTACGACGGGCGCAACCCACGCACGGGTCAGCCGGTTCCAGTTCCGGCCAAGCGATTGCCCTTCTTCAAGGTGGGCAAGGAGCTGAAGGAGCTGGTCAACGCGAGCCGCGAGCGCGAGCTCGAGGCACGGCGCCAGGCGGGTGAAGCCGGTGAGCTGCCTCTGCGCGACGACTCTGACGACGACGATTGAGCACCTCCCGACCCGCGCCGCCGCCGAATTACTCTGACGCGCGACCCGCTGGGTGTGTCATACCCCCCGCCTCATGAGTGCTGTGAGCGTCGAGGAGCAGCTGGAGCTGCTGACCCGCGGAGTGGTGGATCTGCATGAACGCGCAGATCTCGCAGAGCGCTTGAAGAGCGGCAAGCCACTGAAGATCAAGACTGGCTTCGATCCGACGCGCCCCGATCTCCACGTCGGGCACACGGTGCTGATGCAGAAAATGCGTCAGTTCCAGGAGCTGGGTCACCACGTCGTGTTTCTGATCGGTGACTTCACCGCGATGGTGGGGGATCCGACAGGTCAGAACGATGCCCGCCCGCGCCTCACGCGAGAGCAAGTGCTGGCCTCTGCTGATACCTACAAGACACAGGCGTTCAAGATCCTCGACCCCAAGCTGACCGAGGTTCGCTACAACAGCGAGTGGCTGGGCAAGCTGTCCCTCGATCAAGTGATCGAGCTCGCTGCGAAGCGCACGGTCGCTCGCACCATGGAACGCCGCGATTTCCGCGAGCGCTTCGAGCAGAACAAGGACATCTACCTCCACGAGTTCCTCTACCCGTTACTCCAGGGATACGACTCGGTGGCGCTCGAGAGCGACGTCGAGATCGGCGGCACCGATCAACTGTTCAACCTGATGGTGGGGCGCGACCTGATGAAGCACTACGGCAAGCAGCCGCAGATCGTCATCACGACACCCATCCTCGAAGGCATCGACGCACGCATCGAAGACGGAAAGATCGTCGGCAAGAAGATGAGCAAGTCGGCGGACAACTACATCGGCGTCACCGAAGCCCCGATCGAGATGTTCCGCAAATGCATGCAGATCGATGACAGCGTGATCTGGCGGTTTTACGACCTGCTCAGCGGGCGTACGAACGCCGAGATCGAGACAATCCGCGCGGAATCCGGCCCACTGGAGGCGAAGAAGTTGTTCGCCGAAGAGCTGATCGCTCGCTTCCACGACGCCAGCGCGGCCAGTGCGGCGCGCGGCGAGTTCGAAGCCACCTATCTAAGGGACGGTGTCCCGGACGACGTCCCGGAGCTGGAGCTCGGCACCGATGGCCAGGGTTTGTCCCTCAGCAAGGCACTCAGCGAGGCCAGGCTGGTCAAGTCCACCAGCGAAGGGCGCCGCATGATCGAGCAAGGCGGAGTCGAAGTAGATGGTGAACGTGTCACTGACGTCAAACATCTACTCCAGCGAGGAAAGCGATACCTACTGCGAGTCGGCTCGAAGAAGCGCCGCTTCGCCTACGTTCGCGTGCAGGAGTAGTGCTGGATACGATCCGAGGAAGCTCCTTGAAGCCAGTCGCAAAGCTTCGCGCCCCGACCTGGGGCAGGTGTCGAGTTCACGCGCTCGGTAGCATCCTAGCGCTCGCCCTGTGCGCTTTGACGGGACTCACTGCCTGCGGCGGCGGCGCGCCCACTCCGACTTCCCCCACTCGGGCGAGCGCCAGTTCCAAGAAACCCGAGCCCGCACCGCTCTACCTTGGAGCACCGGCCGACTACGTTCCGGCGGCCGGTCTCCGCTGGCTCGTGCTTGCGCGCCCCAAGGAGCTGCTTGCTGACCCGAAGCTGCGCAAGGCGCTCGCCCGACTGATCCCCCAGCAGAGCCTGGACGACTACATGACGGGCACGGGGGTCGACCCCGTGCGGGTGCCCGCCGCCGCTGTCGCCGGCTTCGATTACGGAACACTGTATCTCGCTCGAGTCGGCGACGAGGACGCTCTGATAGAAGAACGCTTCGCCAAGCGCCTGCTCAGCTCCAAGCCGCGCAAGCACCCCCACCCCGACTTGTGGCGCACCACGGGCATGGTCGGCACCACTCCACAGACCCTGGTCCGACTGGATCGGCACCTGGTCGCCGTTTCCGTGGGGGATCCGACACCAGCGCGGGTGGTGGAAGCGTTCGCTCGTCGAAAGCTGAAGAAGTCGCCACCTGCGCTCCAGGGTGCCGCGCTCAGCACGCTACCCAAGGAAGCTACCGACGCACCCCTCGTGTTCCTCGCCCCGGGTCCCTTCTCCGGGGAGTGGATGAGCGGTGCCCACGGATTGCTCGCGCACGCGCTCGCCGTCGCGATCACCCTGCGCCCGCTCAAGGGCCCGAATGCCGGGGTCGGCCGCTTCACCCTCTACCTCGCTGGCGACTGGAAGGCGGTCGGCCCCGACTCCACCGCGCGGCTGGTGGACGCCTGGGACGAACTCTCGACCAGCTCGACGGGTGCGCTGTTCGGGTTGGATCGACTCACCGCCAAGCCCGTGGTCAGCGGTGGTGACGCGCTACTGAAGCTGGAAATCGACGCGGATCTGCAGCGGCTGGTGGCCGGGCTCCACGCAGCGGTCGCCGCAGATGTGGGTGAGTTGATGCGTCTGGACCCAGAACCTGGGAAACCGGCAGCTAGGCCTGGTTCGCCTGGAGATGCGCTTCCCGAGTGATTTCTTAAAAATCTCGAAGGGTTATCCGGCTGGTTTCAGATCCTGGGTGCGATTGACCCAGAGCGATCAAGAGTGTATGACCCGCGCCGCTTCGGGGGGTTTCTCCGGGCAAGGAGCGCAAAGCCAGTGATGGCGTCTCAGACCAACGGTTCAAACGGAACCTCCTCGCCGACCTTTCGCGTGGGCGACAAAGCAGTGCATCCCTCCCACGGTGTGGGCGAGGTGATGGAACTCGAGCAGCGGGAGCTCGGGGGCCGGAACGCCACGATCTATGTCCTGCGAATCATGGACACCGGGCTCAAGGTCATGGTGCCGATGGAGGCAGCGGAGCGGGTCGGGCTGCGACGCGTCATGCAGGCGGACCAGGCGGAAGAGATCTTCGACATCCTCAAGGCGCCCGAGGTGGCCGTAGACGTCCAGCCGTGGAGTCGGCGCTTCCGCGCCTACACGGAGATGCTCAAGAGCGGCTTGCCCACTGAAATCGCCAAGGTACTGCGCGATATGTATCGGCTGAAGTTCGACAAGGATCTGAGCTTTGGTGAGCGTCGCCTGCTCGATCAGGCTCGCAGCCTGCTGGTCCAGGAACTCGCGCTGGCGAAAGAAGTCGAGCCGGCGAGCATCGAGGGCGAGATCAAGCAGATCCTCACCGCCTGAGCGCTCAAGTCCAGAGCTGAGGTGGCCGTTCAGACCGTAGATGAACGCTACGTTTGACGCCGCTCAGCCCCTGGATGTTGACGAGTTCGCTGCGAAGGCTTCGGCCAGGCAGCCCGAGCCCACCAGCGAAACCGTCATCGCAGCCTCCCCCGCCCAGCGCACCCTGCTACTCGCTGTGGGCAGGTTCAGCGCCCGCGAGCGAGCGCGCCTGTCGGTGATCGCGAGCCAGGCCAACCTGGAGCTGGACGTGTGTGAGGACACCAAGCGCGCATGCGAGCGCGCGGGAGCTCAGGTGCCCCACTCGATCCTCGTCGATGTCACGCTGCCAGAGTGCGAGGCCTTCTGCTGTGACACCAGAGCGCAGAGCGAGCTCGCGCAGGTGCCGCTGCTCGCCCTCTCCCAAGAGCTGGACGATCTGAGCTTTGCCAGCACCTTCAGCTGGGGCGGCGACGACGCGGTCACCCTGCGACATCCGAGGGCGCTCATCGAGCGACTTCGCGGCCTGCCCAAGGACGCGTTGGTCCCTCCGAGCGCGTGCCGCGGGCGTGCACTGGTCTGCGAGGCCGAGCACACACGCCGAGTCGCCTTGGCCAGCGTGCTACGGAACGCAGGCTATCAGGTCACGTTCGCCGTGGAGCCCGACGACGCGCGACGCTTCACGCGTTCCAGCGAGTTCGCGTTGATCGTGGTCAACGCGGAGTTCGACGAACACCCCCGCGCCCTGCTGGAGGAAGCGCGAGAAGCGGGCAGTGAAGCGCTCTGGATCCTGACCGCCCCTCCCCGGCGCCTGGCGGAGGTTCGCGAACAGCTCGTGGGCACCACACGCGCGACGGTGTGTGACGGCTTCGCCCCTCCAGAGAACGTGCTCTTCCTAGCCAACGAATTGGGGCGCACGCAGGGCATCGACAACCGGGCGAGCGCACGCTTGCTCTACGGAACGCGGGTAGACTTCCGTCCCGCGGGCTTGGAGCACGACGACCACGGCTACACCTACAACGTGAGCCTCGGAGGCCTCTACGTCCGAACCCTGAGCCCGCCAAAGGAAGACGTGGTGTGGCTCGAGCTGATGCCACCTCGGTCGGACCGGCGAGTGCGGCTCGAAGGCCAGGTGGCGTGGCGTCGCGCGTGGGGGCCGAACGTCAGCGCCACGGTTCCACCTGGGTTCGGTGTGCAGATCACCGATGGCACATCTCGGGACATCGAGGCCTGGAAAGAGGGCTACCGAACCTTCGCGCGCGCGCTCAGCTAGCGCCCAGAATGGCCCAAAAGCCGGACCCGTAACGCAGGCCCGCGGTTTTGGGCGAGCGCCTCTCGCGTTCGACTTGGTCTCGCGTCAGTCCTGCTATGTTCGCGGGCATGAAGATCTACACCCGCACGGGTGACGACGGCACCACCGGGCTATTCGGCGGTGCCCGAGTAGCGAAAGCCGATCCCCGAGTCGAGGCCTACGGCACCGTCGACGAAGCCAACACCATCCTTGGTCTGGCTCGAGCCGCTGGCGTGAACGGCGCACTCGACGAGTCCCTCGCTCGCATCCAAGCGGAGCTGTTCACCCTGGGTGCGGAGCTCGCCTGTGCCCCAGGCAAAGAGGACAAGCTGGGACTGGAGCGCGTCGAGGACTCGCACATCGAGCAACTCGAGGCAGAGATTGATGCGCTCGAGGCTGGCCTAGAGCCGCTGAAGAACTTCATCCTCCCAGGAGGCTGCATGTCCGCCGCGTTCCTGCATCAGGCCCGCTGCGTTTGTCGCCGCGCGGAAAGACGAGTGCTCGAGGCGCGCGAACACGCCCCGGTGCGAGGCCAGGTGGTGCGCTACCTCAATCGACTCAGCGATTTGCTCTTCGTTCAGGCCCGCGCCGCCAACCACCAGGCGGGCCAGGTCGACGTGCCGTGGGCCCCCCGGTCCAAGACTGGAGGCGCATGACGATTCTGAAGATCGCACAGCTTGGGGAGCCCGTACTTCGTGAGCGTGCCCGAGAGGTGTTGCCAGAAGAGATCGGGAGCCCCGAGTTGGAGCGCCTGATCGACGATATGGTGGAGACCATGCGGGACGCCGATGGCGCAGGCCTCGCGGCGCCCCAAGTCTACCAGTCACTGCGCTTGTGCGTGATCGAGGTGAGCGACAATCCACGCTACCCCGGCCTCCCTGAGCAGCCGCTCGTCGTTCTCATCAACCCCATCCTCGAACCGGAGCTGGAGCGTGCCGGTGTGGTCGGCGAGGGCGAAGCGATCGAGATGTACGAGGGGTGCCTCTCGGTGCACGGGATTCGGGGGAGGGTGCGAAGGCCGCGCAAGGTGCGGTTCAGGGCACTGGATCGCCAGGGCCGCTCCATTGCTGGTACTTGGGAGGGGCTCGCCGCCGCGGTCATCCAGCACGAAACGGATCACCTGGACGGCGTGCTATTCGTAGACAAAGCCGACCCACGCACGCTGTGCTTCCTGCGAGAGTTCGCCCGCCACGTGCCTCCTCGAGCTAGATTCCGCGACACAGCCGAGCGCCAAGAAGAACCAGCATGAGCCGCCGACCGCAACCTGGGGACGTAATCCGAGGCAAGTACCGCATCATCCGCTTGATCGGCGATGGCGGCATGGGTTCGGTGTACGAGGCAAAGCACGAGGTGCTGGGGACGCCGGTCGCGCTCAAGTTCCTGCACCCTGAGCTCGCCAAGCGCCCTGGACTCGTCTCCCGTTTCCTCCAGGAAGCAAAAGTCTCCGCGAGCATCCAGAGCCCGCATGTGACCCGGGTCACCGACGTCGATCAGACGGAGGACGGCGCCGCGTTCATCGTGATGGAGCTGCTGAGCGGGGAGCCGCTGCAGAACGTCTTGGACCGGGAACACAAGCTGTCACGGGACCGGGCCATCGATTTCGCGCTGCAGATGCTGAGCGGCCTCGAGGCGGCTCACGCGCTGGGCGTCGTCCATCGCGACCTGAAGCCGGACAATGTCTTCATCACCCGCACGAGCGGTGGGCCCCTGCTGAGGCTGCTGGACTTCGGTATCGCCAAGCTTCGAGAGGCCAATGAGTACAAGAAAGGTCTGACGCGCCCCGGCGCCATCATGGGCACACCGGAGTACATGGCGCCGGAGCAGGCGTACTCCGCGGACCAGGTGGACCACCGTGCCGACATCTACTCGATGGGGGCGATGCTCTACGAGATGCTCGTCGGCCAGCGACCCGCGAACGGAGAAGACGCCCACATCATCATCTCTCAGGTCACGACGGGGCGCGTGAAGCGCATCACGGAGTATGACCAGACCATCCCGGAGCCACTCGCCGAGGTGATCCACAAGGCGATGGCCCCAAGCCCCAAAGATCGCTTCGCGTCAGCGACGGAGATGCGGCTGGCGCTGGCGCGCTACGCGGGGGAGCTGAGCCACGCCGGGCGCCTCGCCGCCACTCCAGCACCTCCAACGGGAGACTACCCGCCGACGGAGAAGACGGGCGGACCGCCAGCGTCGAAGAGCAGCGTCCCAAAAACGCTACCGCCGGAGGACGAGGCGCCGCCAGCAATCGGGACCGAACAAGGTGACTTCACCAAGGGGAGTACCCAGGAGGTCTCTCCGCAGGTCGTTCACGAACAGATCCGCATGACAGGCATGCAGGCCCAGAGCCCGTATGGTCCACCTCCTGGGGCACAGCATCCTGTTCCCGACGGAAACTCCCCCGGTGGAACACAGGGCCCAGGCGGAATGCAGGGCCCCGGTGGAATGCACGGTCCGGGCGGAATGCACGGTCCGGGCGGAATGCACGGCCCAGGTGGCATGCCAGGAATGCCAGGAATGCCAGGCGGCTACTACCCTCCCACCCCACCGCGCAAGAAAGGCCGGGGGATCATCTGGCTGCTGCTGACGGTGATGTTGGGCGCGGGCGTCGCCGCAGCCGTGATCGTCGTGACCCAGCAGGAGGACGATACTCCTCCGTTGATGCCGACCGTGGATACCGCGCCCAACACCACCGTGACGCCGGAGACCACGAGCCCGACGCCAAACCCTCCAGCGACCGACGACCCCACCCCGACCGCCACCAACACAGCCACGAGTCCACCCAACACCCCGACCAATCCCAGGCCGCCCAAGTCTGACGCCGGCGCTCCCGCGGACGCGGGCGTCCCACAGATCCCCCCGTTCACCATTCCGTCGACGCTCCCGCCAATCCCGTCGACGCTCCCCCCCTTCCCCACCAACCTGCCGCAGATCCCCGGCCTTCCCCCCCTGCAGCCCCAGCCCGCACCGAGCAACTAACCCGGCCCAGCGGCAGCACCCGCTGACGTCGCTCTACTCGCCAGGTCGTCGCTGTGTTGACGCCCGTCACAATGCCGCGCGGAAATGACCTCGAGTATCCAGCTCGAGGTCCCTGATGGGGCCGGCTCCGACACCGGTCTCCGCCGCCCAGAACCAAGCGTCCTCCGCGGATTGGGCAGAGCGCGCCGCCCGGACTGGGAAACCACACGATCCGTCCGCCAGACACTCCCAGGAAACTCGGTCGCAACCCACTTTTGGACAAGTCAGGCTCGTGGCAGCGTCCGGACGGGCCCCGCGCCAACGGGGTGATATAAGAGGCCGGTCTTCCCTGGCACCGCCCGGGAAACGCATGACCAGGTCAGCACCATGAAGAAGCGCCAACCATCCTCCGAGTTCGTGCGGGAATACACCGAGAGCATGCCGCGCGAGTACCTGCAGCAGCACTCGCGCGCCGAGGTGGTGCGACACGCTCAGGTGGCAGCGGCGCGCCGCGCGGAGCTGGTGCGCGTGGAAGTAGACCCAGGAGAGGATCACGCGGGAGCCGTCTACTTCGTCGCTGACGATCGCGCCGGACTGCTGGCTCGAGCTAGCAGCGCCCTCTCCACGCTCGCCCTGTCGATCGACGACGGTGAGATCTGGATCCGCAGCACACCCGCCGGGCGGCAAGAGACGCTAGGTGTTTTCAAGGTTCACGCCGAAGACGGCGGGGACGTCGACGCCCAGCGCGCTGAACAGATTCAGGAGTTGCTGACTGCCCTGCTCGAGGGCCGAATGGACGCTTCGTCCAAGGCTGGCCGCGCAGCGAGCCCCGGGAGCGAGACGCGGGTGCGTTTCGTGGAGAGCCCAGACGGCGGACTGACGGTGCTCGAGGTCGAGACCCGCGATCGCTCCGGCTTACTGTCAGCGCTGGCAACGGCGCTGTTCGAGAAGAACGTGCAGATCGTGGAGGCCAAAGTGCGAACCCGCAACGGTGAAGTCCATGACCGCTTCAGCGTCGTGGAGCTCGATGGCTCCCCCATCGATTCTTCACGCAGGCTGGACATCCAGGTCGCCGTGCTCACCGCGGTAGACGCTGCCCAGCGCTGAAGGGCTAGCGGTCCAGCGCGGCGCGGTAGACGTCCAGAGTTTTCCGCGCGGCTTCTTCCCATTGAAAGCGCTTGACCCACTGAGCCCCCGCTCGCAGCAACCGCTCGCGGAGCCCCTCATCGTGGTCGAGTCGTCGCATGCAGTGCACTAGGTCGCGATGGCTGTCCGGAACCGCGTGCAGCGCGCCGGGGCCGGTGACCTCCTGGACTGCGGGCGCCGTCGACGCGAGCACTGGCGTTCCCAGCGCCATGGCCTCCAGGCCTGGTAGCCCGAAACCTTCGTAGAGGCTGGCGAACAGCAGCATCCGCGCGTGGCGATACAGTGCCACGAGCACTTCGTCGGAGACGAACGAGATGGGAATCACTCGCTCTTTGACCTCCGGGCGCCGCAGGAGCCGGCTCATCTCCGAGTCGACTCGGGCGAACCGCCTGAGCAACACGAGCTTGTGCCCCGGGTCGTCTCTGAACGCATCCACGAAGGCGCGAATCATCGCTGGGTGGTTCTTGTATGGGGACCCCTGCCCGACGATCAGGGAGTAGCGCACGTCGGGGGGGACGAAATCGTCGAGCAGCGCGCGCGGCGCGGCCGCGGACAGCTGCTCCTGAAAGCGCTCGTGCTCGATTCCGTGGTGAATCACGCTGAGCTTGTGCGCATGGGCCGGATAGTGCCTGGCCAACGCTGAACGCGTCGCTTCGGAGATCGCGATCACGCGTCGAGCACCTGCCACCGAACGACGGATGTTCGCGCTATACCAGATCCCGTTGCCGATACGCACCGGAAGGAACGCTGACGCGAGGCGAGGTGCCTCGACCCACATCAGGTCGTGAATGGTGACCACCCAGGGAATGGGGATACCCAGAGGCACCAGATCCGCGGGTGAGTGGTACAGATCGAAGGCGCTCAGATCCAATTCGCGGGCGAGACCGAATACGGTCGCGGTGCTCTTCGTCTCACCACGGAAAAAGAGCTCTGGGACCCCGTCAACCAGTGGACCCATCTCCTGAGCCTCTGGGTGCCGCAGGAGACATAGGTCGAGGTCGCCGCTCAGCGGGGCCATGTGCCGGACGAGCGCGTCTACGTAGTTGCCGATACCGCTCTTCTTCGCCACCACGGAGCGAGCGTCGATCACCAAGCGAGGCATCGAGCGGAGCATACACAAAGCCGACGGACGCATGGAAAACCGCACCCTTGCTGCCGATTGACTCCGTGATCGACATCCAGAACGGGCCGTTTCAGCGTTCTTGCATCGACCCCAGCCCCCGGGCGCACGGCTAGCGAGCAGCGTCACATTCCGCTACTGTCCAGTGCTCACGTTTGCACGAGCCCAGCGATCACCATGGCAGACTCCCGCCGACCTGATACGGAGACCGTAGCCGCCACGCCAGCGCTACCTGATGAGGCGACCCGCGAAGACGCGATGCCGCTCGACCTCGAGCTCGAGCCCACCGATCCGCGTGCCTCAGCCGCCCCGTTGTCGGAGCCGCCCAGTGCTTTGCCAGCAGAGGCGAAGAAGGCTGTCGCTGGCAAGACCGCCCTCTTGGAGCCGACCGAGAACGACATCCCGGCGTTCGAACCGGCAAGCACTGCCCCGGGGGAGAGCGCTCCGGCGGACGGGCTGCCCTGGAACAAGCCGGGAGCGACGCAACCGGGGGAGCCACCCATCTTCGACGCCTCGGTGGGGGCCTTTCCGCCGCCGCCCGGGCCAGGACCCGGAATGATTCCGCACGGCAATCCAATGGGCCCAAGCATGGGACCGGCCGGGATGCCTCAGGGAGGACCTGGCGCAATGGCGCCCGGAGCAATGGCGCCCGGAGCAATGGCGCCCGGACCGATGGCGCCCGGACCGATGGCGCCCGGACCGATGGCGCCCGGACCGATGGCGCCCGGACCGATGGGGCCCGGTCCAATGGGACCCCCGGGAATGATGAACCCAGCCGGCCCGGGATACGGCGGCTTCGGCGGCCAGCCTGGCGGTCCAGGATACGCAGCCCCTGGCATGGGAGGCGCGTACTTGCCCCCCTCACCCGGGGGCTACTCCGCTGGAAAGCAAAAGAAGAGCTGGCTCATCCCGGCTCTGGTCGCCCTACTCGGCTTGAGCGGAGCCGGCGTCGCGCTGGCCCTGGTGGTCAACTCCCGCAGCGATGACGACGCCGGCGTTCAGCCACTCCAGCTCGATCAGCCGCCCCCCGCAACGGTCGCGGCGGAGGCCCCCAACGGCGGAGGCACCACGGACACCGCTGACACAGCGACGGCGGCAGACACCTCGGAGCCGGCTCCAACGCCCACTTACACGCCTCCGGCGAATACGCAACCTCGCTCGAATCCAGCGCCGGCTCCAACGCCCACGCCAACCCCGACCCCCACGCCGACTCCGACTCCGACCCCGACCCCCACACCGTCACCGACGCCGACCCCAACCTCCACGGGTCCACGCCTGCGCATACCTGGGCTGAGCAAACCGCAACCCCAGCCGCAGCCACAACCGTCGAGCCCCGGCCGACCACGCTTGCGCCTGCCCTAGGTCGCCCGCCGAGCTTATTTCCACGAGGTAATATTGCAGGTTCAGCGCTTCGCGAGCGCTGCTAGTACCTTGCCGGTCGCGCTCTTGGCCCGGCGGACCTGCGCGGGGGCGCCCTGCGCCACGATGCGTCCGCCGGCCTCACCGCCCTCGGGCCCTAGCTCCACGATCCAGTCGGCGCTGGCGATGACGTGAGGGTGATGCTCGATCACCACCAGAGTGTCCCCTCGCTCCACCAGGCGCCCTAGCACGCTCACGAGCCGCCCGACGTCGCTCAGGTGGAGTCCCGTGGTCGGCTCATCGAGGACGTACAACGTCGGCAGATGCCGCGCCCCCTCCGTGAGCTCCGCAGCGAGCTTGAGTCGCTGCGCTTCGCCGCCGCTCAACGTGTGAGACCCCTGGCCCAGGCGTACGTACCCGGCTCCAAGATCCACCAGCGTCCGCAGGGGTTGGATGATTCGCGGGTGGTTCTCGAACGCAGAGACCGCCTGCTCCGCCGATAGGTTCAACACATCGCCGATGGAGAGCGCGCGGTAGCGCACTTCCAGCGTCGAAGGCTCGAAGCGCTGACCGTCGCACGCCGGGCACGTCGTGATGACGTCTGGCAGAAAGCTCATCTCATGTGTGATCGCGCCCTGGCCGTCACACGTGGTGCAGCGCCCGCCGCGCGGCGTGTTGAATGAGAACCGACTCGCGTCGAAGCCTCGCACCTTCGCCTCGGGCGTCGCCGCGTACAGCCGCCGGAGGTCGTCGAAGATGCCGAGGAAGGTGGCAGGCACCGAGCGAGGCGTACGACCGATCGGAGACTGATCGACACTGATCGCACGCTGGAGAGTGCCCGCAGCGCCCAGGCGCTCGAACGCGCCCGGCGGGTCAGCCACCAGACCCAGGCTCTGACGCAACGCGGGCAACAACACCTGACGTACCAGGGTGCTCTTCCCGGATCCGCTCACTCCAGCGACGACGTTGAGCCGCCCAATCGGCAATCGCAGGTCGACCCCCTTGAGGTTGTGCTCCGAAGCCCCCAGGAGCTCCAGCCAAGCCTGAGGCTCGCCGCCTGTCGCTGTGCGGCTTGTCCTGTGCCTTGCCTTGCTCGACTTCACCGTCGCAGTCGTTTCCACGGGGATTGGCTCGCGAAGCTGAGGTTTCTGCCTCAGGCTCTGGGCGGTTGGGGAGCTGGCTTGTTGAAGCACCTGCGCAGGTGTCCCCACCGCGACGATGTTACCCCCGTGGGTGCCTCCACCGGGCCCGACGTCGATCAGGTAGTCCGCCGCGCGGATGGTGTCTTCGTCATGCTCCACGACGAGCACCGTGGAGCCTTGCTCGACCAGGCGCTTCAAGTTGCCGACCAAGCGCGACGTGTCGCGTGGATGTAGACCTATCGTCGGCTCATCCAGCACGTACAGCGCACCGGTCAATCCGGAGCCAAGCTGCGCCGCGAGCCGGAGACGCTGCATCTCACCCCCGCTCAAGCTGCGAGCACCGCGATCCAGGCTGAGGTAGTCGAGGCCAACTTCCTCAAGGAAACTGAGACGACGTTCGAGCTCCTGGACTACCGCAGCGCCAACCTTGGCGCGATCTCCGCTGAGCTTCCAGCCACGGACAGCCTCCGCCGCCCGGCGCACCGAGAGGTTCATCACCTCGGGGTAACGCAGGCCTTGGCCTGTATCCCCACTGAAGCGCACGGCGCGAGGTACCGGGCCCAATCGCTCACCTGCGCACTCCGGACACGGGGACCGCACCTCTTCGGTACGCGCCTGTTTGCCTCGCCCGGACTTGCGCACCTCGATCAAGACACCATCACCTTCACATTTCTCGCAGCGGCCTTGCTTGGTGTTGAAGGAGAAGAAGCGAGGGTCCAGCTCGGGTACCGACAGACCGCAGGTCGGGCACGCCGAGTTCTGGGAAACCAGGCGCGCCTCGCCCTTCGCCGGGAGCAGGCGTACGGCCCCCTTGCCCCAGCGCAGCGCCTCGCGCAACGACTCCGGAGTAACGTCCTTGGCGCTCACCGCGCTTGCCATCAGCAGGTCGATGTCATGTTCCTTGCTGCGGCTCAGCTTGGGCGGCGTATCCGTATGGATCCATTTTCCATCTACGAGCGCTCGCTCGATACCGCTCCGCGCGGCTGTCGTGAACACGTCGAGGTAGGTGCCCTTGCGAGCTTGAATCACCGGCGCCAAGAGATCGAACTTGGCGCGTTGGCTCTGCACCTCCCGCAGCACCTGTTCGAAGCTCAGGTTGGCTATGGGTAGCCCGTGATCGGGGCAGTGGGCGACCCCAAGCTTGGCGTACAGCAAGCGCAGGTAGTGAGCCACCTCTGTCACCGTCGCAACCGTGCTCTTGGACCCCGCGCGGCTCGTGCGCTGCTCCAGCGCCACGGCCGGTGGCACGCCCTCCACACGGCTCACGTCGGGACGTGGCAGCGTGGGCAGGAACTGCCGCGCATACGGCGTCAACGTCTCGAGGAAGCGCCGCTGCCCTTCGGCGAAGATCACGTCGAACGCCAGGCTGCTCTTGCCCGAGCCGCTCGGCCCCGTCACGACGCAAAGCTTGCCGTGGGGGATCTCCACAGACACGTCCTTGAGGTTGTGTTCCCGGGCGCGCTCCACCCGCAGCACCGGATCGCTTGGCTCCGCACGGATCTTCAGATCCGGCGCACGGGCCCCCATACGCAGCGCGTCCGCCGTCGCTCCGTGCGTCAGATCTTCCGGCGCACCGACGGCCACCACCTCGCCGCCACCAGCACCTCCCCGCGGCCCCAGATCGATCACCCAGTCGGCAGCGCGAATCACCTCGAGGTCATGGTCCACCAAGAGCACGCTGCCGCCACCTCGCAGCACGTCGTCCAGCGCCCGCAAGAGTAGACCGACCTCGCGCGGATGCAGCCCAGCGCTCGGCTCATCGAGGATCAGCAGCGCGCCATCGAGTTTTTCACACAGCGCGCGAGCCAGCTTGAGACGCTGGGCTTCGCCGCCACTCAGCGTCGAGAGCGGCTGCCCCAGGCGCAGGTAGCCGAGGCCGAGACGCGACACAGGCCCGAGAGTGCGCTGGATCTCCTTCTGTGAATCGAACAAGGCCAGGGCGTCGTCGACCGTGGTGTCCAGGAGCTGCGCGATGTCGACGCCCTGATACTCGACCGCCAACACATGGGGCTTGAACCGCTTACCACCGCACACCGGGCAGGAGAGCCTTACATCCGCGAGGAATTGCATCTCAACGGTCTCGAAGCCTTCACCCTTGCACGCTTCGCAGCGACCGCCGTCGACGTTGAACGAGAACGCGCTCGGCGGGATGGCGTTGGCTTTGGCGAGTGGCCTCGCAGAATAGAGCGCGCGGACGCGGTCCCAGGCCTTGGTGTAGGTGGCGGCGTTGCCCCGCGAGGTACGACCCAGGGGCGACTGATCGACCAAGACGACGCGCTTGAGCGCCTTCGCGCCGTCGAGTGACCCAAAAGCGCCAGGGCGCGGCACGTCGAAGTCCCCGAGCGCGCGCTGCACGGCGCGTGCGAGCACATCCTCCACCAGGCTGCTCTTGCCCGAACCACTGGGCCCGGTGACCGCGCAGATCACACCCAGCGGGAAGCGCACGTCGATGCCCTTCAGGTTGTGAGCAGCGGCGCCCTTGAGTTCGAGCCAGCGCGCGGCCGTGCGACGCTCCCGCTCATAGACGACGGATGCAGTCGCGGGGTAGCGGAGCGCTCCAGCGTCGGAGACCTTCAGCGGGGTTTCACGTTTCCCTGCGGTTTTATGTTTGGCCGCTCCTCGCGCAGCCTTGACCCCGCCGGTCTTGCCCTTGGCGGACCTCGAGTTCGAGGGGGTGAGACGCGAATCGCGGACGATGTGCCCCCCTGCTTCCCCCGCCCCTGGCCCGAGTTCGATCACGCGATCGGCGGCGCCAATCAACAGCGGATCGTGCTCCACCACCACGACGGCGTTACCCCGATCCGCCAGCTCGCGCAGCAGCTTGGTCAGGGGTGCGATGTCCAGCGCATGTAGACCGACGGTCGGTTCATCGAGCACGAACAGGGCGTTGTGCAGGCTCGTTCCCAGGGCGGCCGTGAGGGTCACGCGTTGGGTCTCGCCGCCGCTGAGCGTGCGCGCCTGGCGGTCCAGCGTGAGGTAGCCGAGCCCCACGCGATGGAGATACCCCAGACGATTCTCGAGCTCACTTCTAGCCAGTTCGCCCTGGCCACTCCGGGCCTCGAGCGCGGCGATCCGCTCGTGAGCGTGCTGGATCTCCAGGGCGTGCCACTGAGCCAGGTTCAGGCCGCCCACTTCGTAGCCCAGCGCGTGTTCATTCAAGCGCTTGCCCTGGCACGCGGGGCACACGTCGTACGCGCGGTAGCGAGAGAGGAATACGCGGACGTGCATCTTGTAGGTGCGCGTCTCGAGCCAACGAAACCATCCGAGTACCCCGGGGAAATGACCGCGCTTCCAGTCGCCATCGCCTTCCAAGACCAGGCGCTGTTGCTCCTTGCTGAGCTTGCTCCACGGTTTGTCCCAGGGCACGCCCGCGCGCTCGCAAAACTTCTTTAGCTCCCGGCGCTCCCAGGTGGTCGACTTGCCCCGAGCCCAAGGTCGGATCACGCCCTTGGAGAGCGGCAGGTCTGGGTTCGGGATCACCTTGTCCGGATCCACGCCGATCACCCGACCAAAGCCGCGACACTCCGGGCAGGCCCCCAGGGGCGACTCGTAAGAGAACAAGCCAGGGCGGGGCGCCGCCAGGCGCCGAGGTCGCCCCGCGTCTTCACACTGCGCGCAGCTGTAGCCGTCGCTGAGCAAGCGCTCGTTTCCTCCGGGCACCTGAATCCAGACCTGACCGCCGCCGCGCTGGAAAGCCAGCTCGATGGCTTCGGCGATGCGAGGGGCGTCTTTGAGCGTGGGCTTGATGCGATCGATCACCACCGCGACGCGCTGCTTGGCGGCTTCGCTAGGCTTGACGTCGTCGAGCTTTCGGAGCTCGCCTTTGAGGAACAGGCGCCTGAGCCCAGCCGTGGCCAGGCCTTCCCGAAGCTCGAGGTAGTGCTCCCGAGAAGCGACCTCGAGCAGGTATCCCAGCAGCACGGGCTCACCGCCGCGCAGCGATGGGTCGTCTACCAACACGCGCGCGGCCCCAGCGGCGTCGAGCAAGCGCCCGATGCTGCCGTGCTCGGGACACACGGGGAGGGACTCACGCGTGAAGAGAG